>CAMJDE010000027.1 GCA_946404295.1 uncultured Clostridia bacterium
GGATCGAGTCGCCGGGGCTCTCGGCGGCGCCCGCGATCGCTGAACTGATCGGCGAGATGCTCGGCGAAGCGGGACTGCTCCCCGAAAAGCCGATGGCGAACTTCAACCCCGTGCGTACCGTCGTGCGTCCGAAGGAGATGTCCGACGCAGAGCGCGACGCGCTGATCAAACGCGACCCCGCCTACGGACGGATCGTCTGCCGGTGCGAAGAGGTCTCGGAGGGTGAGATCCGCGACGCGCTGCGGCAAAATCCTCCGGCGCTGACCCTCGACGGGATCAAGCGGCGCACCCGCGCGATGATGGGTCGCTGCCAGGGCGGGTTCTGCACCCCGTCGCTGCTCTCGCTGGTCAGCCGCGAGCGCAACATCGACGAGACCGAAGTCAAGAAGAACGACGGCGAGAGTTTTATCGCTCACGAAAGAACGAAAGGGGGCAACCGATAATGGCAAACGAAACGATGAAGGCGTTGCCCGAAACGAAGGTCGGACTGCTCGTGATCGGCGCGGGCCCCGCGGGGCTTGCCGCCGCCGTCGCCGCCTACGACCGCGGCGTGCGCGATATTCTGATCTGCGAACGGCAGGATTTTGCCGGCGGGATCCTCCCGCAATGTATCCATAACGGGTTCGGGCTCAAACGCTTCGGCGAGGAGTTGACCGGTCCCGAGTACGCCGGGCGCTACGAGAAGATGGCGGAAGAGCGCGGAATCAAGATCGAGTACGGCGCGACCGTGACCAAACTCTCGGACGACCGCCGCGTGACCGTTCTCTCGGAAGAGGGAATGAAGGTCTACGCCGCCGACGCCGTGATCCTCGCGATGGGCTGCCGCGAGCGGCCGCGCGGCGCGCTTCCCGTCGTGGGAACGCGTCCCGCCGGGATCTATACCGCCGGATGCGCGCAGAAGATGGTGAACCGGATGGGTCTGCTCCCGGGGCGCGAGATCGTGATCCTCGGATCGGGCGACATCGGTCTGATTATGGCGCGCCGGATGACGCTCGAGGGCGCGCACGTGAAAGCGGTGTGCGAGGTGATGGATCATCCGGGCGGACTGCGCCGGAACATCGTCCAATGCCTTGACGATTTCGGGATCCCGCTCTACCTCTCGACGACCGTCGTGGAGGTCGAGGGCGAGGATCGCTTGACCGCCGTCACGGTCGCGGAGGTCGACGAGCGCCGCCGCCCGATCCCGGGCACCGAACGCAGGATCGAGTGCGATACGCTCCTGCTCTCGGTCGGTCTGATCCCCGAGAACGAACTGACAAGACAAGCCGGCATCACGATCGACCCGGTGACGAACGGCGCCGCCGTCCGTGAGAACCGCGAGACCTCGATCCCCGGCGTCTTTGCCTGCGGAAACGTGCTGCACGTGCACGACCTCGTGGACTTCGTGTCCGAAGAGGGCGAGATCGCCGGGAACGCCGCCGCGGATTACCTCGCAAACAAAGAAAAAATCGAAACCGCCCCCGTCGCCCGTATCACGGCGAAGAACGGCGTGCGGTACACGGTGCCGGAATATATCGGCGAGGGCGATACGGCGAAGGTCACGGTCTTCTTCCGCGTGTCGGACAGTTTCCGCGACGCGACCCTGGTCGCCGAGAACGCGGACGGCGTGATCCTCTCGAAGAAGGTGCGCCGGATGGTCCCGGGCGAGATGCAGCGCGTGGATCTGCCGCGTGAGAAACTGGTCGGGGAAGTGGTGCTCTCGGTCGCCCCGCAAGGGAACTGACCGGGGACTTCCCCGCCCCGCTTCCCCGCTCGCGGGATTTGTCGAAAAGTTGCGAAGAAAGGATCTTCCCCCGATGGGGAAGGATGAGTGAAGATTATGGAAAACGTCGAAAAGATCCGCCGTTTCCCCTGTACCGTCTGCCCGATGGGGTGCGAACTCACCGTCGATACCGCTACGCTTGAAGTGACCGGCAACGGCTGCCCGCGCGGGAAGGCGTACGGCGTGGCGGAGGTGACCCATCCGACCCGCACCCTCACGACCACCGTCGCCGTGCGCGGCGCCGATCGCGTGATCGCCGTCCGTACCGATAAGCCGATCCCGAAGGAGTTGCTCCTGCCCGCGATGGACTTCGTGCGCGCCTACGTCGCGCCCGAAACCGTCGAACCCGGCGCCGTCCTCGTCGAGGGCTTTATGGGCACCGACGCCAACCTCGTCGTGACCGGAAAGTAAGACGAAGGGGTACGAGGAGGACGCGCCCGCTTTCTTGAAAGAAAGCGGGGCAAAGAACTTCAATAATGGAATATTGAAGAGCAAAACGGCAGTTCGCTGCCGTTTTGCGGTTTCAAAAACGGAACGGAGAGAAAGAACTCGCCGTTCTATTTATTGTCGGGGAACGAATTCGGTCGTCCGAAAAAAACAAAAGCAGACTTGTTCTGGAGAGATTAGGCGCGTGCGCGAGAAGGCTCCGTTCCAGCCCCATAACCGAAAACGGCTTGCTTTTCAAAACAAAGTATGCTATACTTTCAGTATCTGGTATTCTTATTGGGAGGTAATATATGAAAGCAGTACGCATCCTTACAATCTCGCTTCTGCTTTTTTGCCTTGCGTTCGTGTTTGCCTCGTGCGAGTTTGGTGGAGAAACCACGCCTGCCGGCACGACAGGAACGCCTAAATCTGACGAGGCGAAAATCGTTTCATTCGAGGGGTTCACGCTTGAGGGAACCACGTTCTCTCTCACCGTTCCGAATGCGACCGACGGAGTCTCATTTCCCTCTCTGGTCGCGGTCAGCGAAGGCGCGACCTGGCAGGTCAGCACCGACCGGGAAGGTTATCAGACCGTCCCGACCAAGAGCGTTTCTCTTGCCGAGGGGGAAAATACCTTCTATATTCTGGTCACGGCAGAGGATGGCGAGACTCTCGTGCTCTACACCGTAAAGATCCTGCGCACGCCGCTCTATACCGTCACTTTTGAGACCGACGGTGGGACGGCTGTCGAATCACTGAAAGTTCCGGGCGGCGAAACGATCGCCCCGCCCGCGACCGTCCCCACCCGCGCAGGCTACGAGTTCGCCGGTTGGGACAACGATTTCACGGCGCCGATCACGGCGAACCTGACGGTCAGGGCGCGCTGGACGCCGAACACCGACACCGTCTACACCGTCGAATACTATCTGCAGAACAAGGTGGGAACGGGGTACGAAAGAGTCGAAGCCGAGCAAAAGGTCGGGACCACGGCGCAAACCGTTACGGCAGAGCAGAAAACCTTCGATCATTTCACCTATTCCGCGACCGGAAGCGCCCCGAGCGGTTCCATCGCCGGGGACGGCTCGTTGGTCCTGAAAATGTACTATACCCGCAACCTTTATACCGTCACCTTCGCAGGCAACGGCGGGACCTTGAAAAGCGGGACCTCGACCCAGAAGGTGCGCTACGGCGCAGCCGCCTCCATCCCGACCTTTACCCGCAACGGATACGAGTTTACGGGATGGGACAGCACGGAGGGATGCTCCGAAGTGGAACGGGATCTGACGGTCACGGCGCAGTGGCAGATCGTCACCTACACCGTCACCTACAATCTTGACGGCGGCACGAACGACGCAAGCAACCCCGCAACCTACAAGATTACCGACGTCGTCACGCTCGCAGCCCCCGTACGCGGAGAAGACAACTTCGTCGGATGGTATCTCCCGAACGGGCAGAAGGTCGAAAGGCTGACGGGGATGTACGGAAATCTGACGCTGACGGCGAGATGGGGCGTGCTTCTTGACAAATGGGAAACGATGGGCGAAGAACTCTCGACTCTCGACGCGAAGTACCGGAATATCAAAATCGAATTAAGCTCCTACGGCGACGTGGAGAAACGGTCGAGAAACGATGTCTTCCTTGCGGGACCGGACGAGATCGACGGCTCCACCCCCATTATTCAAAAGATGATCTACGAGCGGAACGCCGCTGCGAACCTCGCGCTCGGCACGACGATCAGCTACGTCTACTGGGATTACGGTTGGGGACAACAGTCACCCAAGATTACGACCGCCGTGCAGGGGAACGCCGCCGACGCGCCGGATCTCTTCGTCAATATGATCTACGACCTCGGGCTCTCGACGCTCAACGGTTGCTTTAAGGACGTCTGGACCATCCCGGACTCGTACTTTGATTTTTCGGCGGAGGGTTGGCTTACCGAATGGATGAACGGTCTGTCTCTCACTGGTGATCGCGCTTACACCCTCGGCAGCGATTACTTCCTCGATATTTATCGTTCCATGACTGTTCTTCCCTTCAACGCGACTCTGATGGACGATAATGCCGCGAAACTCGCGCCTGCGCTCTTCGGCAGCGCGCTCGGGCAGAACGAGACCATGTCGGATCGGTTCTACAGCTACGTGGAAGCCGGCAACTGGACTTGGGACGCGCTCGGGAAACTCTCGGCGGCGATCTGGACGGACACCGATTGGGACAGCCAGACCTCGATCGGCGACACACTCGGGATCATTGCCGACGCCAACAGCGGTCTGTGTGCCGCGGTAATCCTCTATACCGCAGACATTCCTCTGACCGAAACCTACGCCAAGAACGGGCAGCAGTGGATCCGCTATCCTGCGAGCTCGACCTCTCTCGGCGCGATCTTCGACGCCGTGGCGGGGGTCTTCAACGGCAACGGCGCGTTGGTGACGAACGCGAGTACGACCGGCTCCACGGCACAAAGCCCCGGCGTCACCTACCACAACGTCAAGTTTGCGGAAGGCACGCTACTCTTTGCCGGACCGAGAATGCTCGGTTCGTTGGACGACGACGTATTCCAAACGATGAACGATCTCGTATCGGTCGTTCCGCTTCCGAAGGTGAGTACCGACAAGGAGTACCGGACACTGATCCACAACGTCGCGGATGCCGGAGCGATCAACGTCAACGTCAATCCCCGGAAGGCGAAAGCGATGACCGCGTACCTGCAGTACTGCGCGGAGAACTCGGGTGAGATCAGGAACCAGTTCCTCGACGTGTATACGAAGTACGGTACGTTCACCTACAGTTACGGGACCGACCGGATGCTTGACGTCATCTACGCCGGGATCACCGACGGCTTCGACAAGGCTGTCGAGGACCTGATGAACAACAATACGGTCAAACCCAAACGCTGGCACGCGATCATCAAGGATCATTCATTCCGTTGGAGCAGCGACGATCTCGCCTCGGTGTATCAGTCCGCCGTCAACGAGAAGCAGGCGAGGTTGGACAGTGTTCTTGAGACCTGGTACACGCTGCCGAAAGCGCAAATCAACTGAGCTTTGGTTTTTTCGCGCCCGAGGGCTTGCCAATCGGGCATATCGAGTTTCCCGAACAAAGTGAGGGAAACATATCGAAATTACCTCAGGAAAACGAGGCAATTTTATCGAACGGAGCGGTACGCGCCGTATCTCGACAGGGCGCCCGCGCCGTCCTTTTTGATCGGAAGGATTGCGTTGCGCGTTTCGGTCGGGTATCATTTATTTGTTTTGTTGCGTAACCAAATCATTCGGAACGTTGCTTAATAGGGCAAAGGGTGCAAACCCCGAAAAGAAAGGAGCAAAAAACTTGGAAGACAGTCAGATCGTAGACCTGTATTTTGCGCGAAATGAAAACGCCCTGACCGAAACCGCGCAAAAGTACGGTTCTCTTCTGCGTTCTGTCTCGAGACGGATCACGGAAGATGAGCCGACCGCCGAAGAGTGTGAAAACGACACCTATCTCGAGGCGTGGAACCTGATCCCGCCGCACGAACCGCGCACCTACTTATCGGCGTTTTTAACGCGCATCGTGCGTTCGCTATCAATCAACCGATGCGTCGAACGAAACCGTCTGAAACGGAAGGCGACGGTCACTACCCTCTCGAACGAATTGGAGGAGTGCCTGCCGTCGGGGGGCGACGTCGCACGGGAACTGGAAGGCAAGGAACTTGCCGAATGCGTCAGTCGCTTTCTTATGGAACAGTCGGCTGAAAAGCGCGTGATTTTTCTGCACCGTTATTACTATTGCGACAAGATCGCGGCGATTGCGGCGCGCTTTGAAACGACGAGCGGTAAAATCAAACTCGTCCTGTTCCGGATGCGGAAAGAACTCTGCGAACGTCTGAAAAAGGAGGGGTACACGGTATGAACGGCACGGAACTGCTCATCCGGATAGGAGATCTGGATCCCGACCTGATCGCGGAAGCCGAAGGCGCCCTCTCCAAGCGAGGCGGACGCTTGCGCCGCCGTCGGTTCGTCGCCCTTGTCACGGCGGCTTGCCTGGTCCTTCTGTGCGGGATCGGCGTCGCGTTCGGGTTCCTGCATAGAACGAACGTCGTCGTTCCGTCGGGATGCCTGATGGTCGGATCCCCCATCAATCCGTTTTCTCACGATTATTATTCCAGAGTCAACGAAAACTCGATCGTCAAGGCGCTCGAAGCGTGGTCGGAGGTCGACAAAGGAAATCCGACGATCCGGATCGAGGGGAATAGTTCGCTGCGGTTCGGGATCGAGTTCGTCGTAACGTTCGATTCCGCGGTCGCCCCCGCGATCCCGGAGGAGGAACGGGCGCTGATCGCGGCGTTCATCGGCTGGATGCAGTCGCCCGATTTTGAGCGGCAATACGAATGTTTTCAGCCCGAGTTCGTCCAAAGCAGAGTCCTCGATAAAATCGAGCGAATCGGCAGCACCTACGAAGAGCTGCTGCAGAATGCCGCGATGATTTACGAGGCGGTTTTGCCGTTTGATAACGCGGAAGCGACCTTCCGCGTGATGGGTTACCGTTCGGAGGAAACCGATCCGGAGGTTCAGAGGTACCGTTCGTTCCTGGAACGGGATCTCACGGACTTGGGGCTTGATCCCGCGAAGATCGAAAAGTATTTCTGTTTTACGCTCGCGGACGAACCCGTAGTAACCTACGACGGGGTATTCCGGACCGATCCGACCGATCCCGAGATCCCCGACCGATCCGAAATCTCGGTCTATCGGTACGACGGAGTCTGGTACTACGATCCGCGCACGTGCAGCGACTCTCTGCTGGACTTGGCAAATCCGAAATACACCAACTACTATCTTGGAACCGAGGAGAGCGAGGGCGTCGTGGCGTGGGTCAACGGCTCCTACTGTCGGGTGACAACCGACGGGGGCGACGCTCTGCTCCACGTCAACGACCCGTCGCTGCTCTCGGGGATCGCGGCGGGAGACCGGATCGGCTTTGCGTTCTACTCCGAAATGGGTGGAGCGAATTGCACTCTTCTGATCGAAGAACGCGATCGCGTGCCGCTTTTCAACGCCGCGTCGATCGAAAAGCGGTGAAAAGCCCCAAAAAGGAGCCGACGGAGCGATCCGTCGGTTCCTTTCGATTACTTTATACGAAAGCGGGGGTTTCGTTGCGGTTCCGTTTTTGAAACCGCAAAACGGCAGCGAACTGCCGTTTTGCCAACTTCATATTTTTATGAAGTTCTTTGCTCCGCTTTCTTCCAAGAAAGCGGACGTCCCCCGTCACTTTGCGGCGTTCTTCTTCGCCGCTTGGGCTTTTTTCCGCAAAGGAGTATCCAAAATCGTTTTCCGCAGGCGGATGCTTTTCGGCGTGACCTCGATCAGTTCGTCGTCGGCGATGAACTCGATCGCCTCTTCCAGACCCATCTGGCGCGGGGTGACGAGGGTGAGCGCCTCGTCGGCGCCGGTCGAGCGGATGGCGGTCAGGTGCTTTTTCTTGCAGACATTGACCTCGATATCGCCCATCTTCGGGTTCTCGCCGACGATCATTCCCTCGTAGACCGGGGTCTGCACGCCGATAAAGAGCGGTCCGCGCTCCTGCGAATAGTAGAGCCCGTAACTGGTCGCCTCGCCCGCCTCGCTCGCGACGAGCGAACCGGTATAGCGCATCGTGACCTCGCCCTTATAGGGCGCGTAGGTCTCAAACACGGCGTTGATGATGCCCTCTCCGCGGGTCGCGGTCATAAACTCCGAGCGGTAGCCGAAGAGGCACCGGGTCGGGATCAGGTAGGTCAGTTTCTGGCGCGTGCCGCGCAGCTGCATATCGACCAGTTCCCCTTTGCGCGAGCCGAGCCGTTCCATCACCGTCCCCATATACTCCTCGGGGACGTCGATCGTCACGCGCTCGATCGGTTCGCACTTCACGCCGTCGATCTCCTTCATCAGGACGCGCGGGTTCGAGCAGGCGAGTTCGTAGCCCTCGCGGCGCATGGTCTCGATCAGGATCGACAGGTGCATCTCTCCGCGTCCCGCGACGCGGAAGGTATCGGTCGTCTCGCCGTCGGTCACGCGGAGCGACACGTCCTTCAACAGTTCGCGGTAGAGCCGCTCGCGCAGGTGGCGCGAGGTCACGTACTTGCCCTCGCGTCCGGCGAAGGGGCTGTCGTTGACCGAGAAGGTCATTTCGAGCGTCGGCTCGCTGACCTTGACGAACTCAAGCGGTTCGACGCAGGTAAGACTGGTGACGGTATCGCCGATCGTGATGTCCTCGGCGCCCGAGAAACACACGATGTCGCCCACGGTCGCCTGCGGCACCGCGACGCGGTTCAGCCCGTCGAACTGGTACATCGAGACGATCCGGGCGCGGCGGGGCGCCTCTTCCGAATGGAAGTTCGCGATCATCACGTCCTGGTTCTGCTTCAGCGTGCCGCGCTCGATCCGACCGATCCCGATCCGACCGACGAAGTTATTGTAGTCGATCGACGAGACGAGCAGCTGCAGTTCGCCGTTTTCGTCGCCCTCGGGCGCGGGGATATAGTCGAGAATGGTATCGAAGAGCGGGCGCAGATCGGTGCCCGGCGTGTGCGCGTCGAAACTCGCGGTGCCGGCTCTGCCCGAGCAGTAGAGGATCGGGGAGTCGAGCTGTTCGTCGGTCGCGTCCAGTTCCATCAGAAGCTCCAGCACCTCATCCTCGATCTCGTCGAGGCGGGCGTCGGGACGGTCGATCTTGTTCACAACAACGATCACGCGATGGTTCAGGGCGAGGGCGCGTTCCAGAACGAAGCGGGTTTGCGGCATCGGTCCCTCGGCGGCGTCGACCAAGAGGATGACGCCGTTCACCATTTTCAGGATCCGTTCGACCTCGCCGCCGAAATCGGCGTGACCCGGGGTGTCGACAATATTGATCTTCACGCCGTTGTAATGCACGGCGGTATTCTTCGCCAGAATCGTGATGCCGCGCTCGCGCTCGATATCGCCCGAGTCCATCACGCGCTCGGTCACCGCCTGGTTTTCGCGGTAAACGCCGCCCTGCCGGAGCATCTCGTCGACGAGCGTGGTCTTTCCGTGGTCGACGTGCGCGATGATCGCGACGTTCCGAAGATCTGTCCGCTTCATATTCTCCCGTCCTTTTCGTCCGTGCGGGGCGTATTCGCCCCGTCCTTTTTTTCAACTTTTTTATTATAACCGAAGCAAACGCGTTTTGCAAGAGGGAGAAGGTCATTTTTTGACTTTTTTTAAACAATGATTGATTTTTTTCTTCCGATATAGTATGATAGAAGCGGATCGGTATTCGCCGACCCCCGCGGGAAGCGCGCCGACGCGCCCGCCGTCGCCCTTTGATTTGAGGTACGATTATGAAAAAGATCCTGCTCCTTTTGCTTGCGGCAGTTGTGACCCTCTCGACCGTTCTCGCCCTCTCGGCGTGCGGCAAAAAGACGAAACTTCCCGAAACCGACTACGAGAAGGTCGTGTTCGCCTTCGAGGGAGTCGAGAAGAGTTTTCAAAAAATCGGCGACAAGAAATCAGCCGATCTGAACGACCGCGCCGTCAAGCGCCTGCTCGCGGAGGACGGCGATCCCCTCTCGACCATTCACGGCGTCTACACGACGGGCGACAGCCAGGGCGACGTGATCGACGACCTCGAATACACGCAGCCCCCGATGATCCAGTTCCAGTGCCTGAAAGCCGTACTGGAGAAGATCGGCAAAGGGTTCGAGTTCGGCGCCAAGTACTACGACGATATCACGGGCGAGGTCTTCGTCGACGTCGCGACCGGCAGGGATATGAGCGACGATGCGAACAAGAACGACTACAAGTACGACTACACGTTCCGCCTTGCGCTCCAGATCGACATCGACGAAGCCGACCTGATCAAAGCCGACGTTTCCTTCGACATCCGGCTTATCCGCGGGAACGAAGACGTCCGCATGACCTGGTACGTCAAACTGCTCCTCGATTACGATATGACCAGCACGACGCCGCTCTACACGCTGACCATGTGGACTGCGAACGACGAGCGTGAACTCGCCTTCCGAGGCAATTACACCTACGAATACGACTACGTCGATATGAAAGCCGCCGGGATCAACGAGTGGCGGAAATTCGTGCTGGAACCCGACACCAAACTTGTGAAGGACGCAAACCATCAATCCTTCGAGACCTACCGCAACGAGGGCGTCGTCTTTAACGCCGACACCTGCAAGTGGTACGCCGACAAGGATCTGAAGAAGATCACGCGCTACGACGAGACCAAGGGCGCGACCATCGCCGACGCCTTCTTCGCGTTCGGATTGAACTCGACCGATATCGACGGGACGGCGTTCCTTTCGGAAAACGGGATCCAAAGCGACACGATCACGTCCGCCTACCGCGATTTCTCCGAGATTTTCAAAAAGGACGTCATTTACTCGTTGGTCTCTGAAAAAGAGGACGACCACGGAGAAAACGGCGGGCACGGTGAAGCCGTCGGGATCAGCGTGATGACCGAGGAGGGCGAGGCGTGGAGCGCGCGGAATATCGAGCGCGACTGCACCCTCTCCGAACTGCTCTCGGGTTACGGTCCGTGGGGACAGGGGATCGGTATCGTGCGTCCCGTGATCTGGACGGTCGACGCGAACGGCAACCGGATCGAGCGGCTCGAAAACTTCACCGACTACGACTTTACGATCACCGTCGGAAAACCCGGACAGGGCGGCTATGAAAGCAAGATCGGGCTCGGCGACCGTCTCTCGGACGTGATCGCCGACAAACTCGGCGGCATGGAGGCGATCGAGCAAAACGGTTTCCTCGTCAACGTCGGGCTGACGAGCAAAACCGACCCGGGAAAAACGGCAACGTTCTCCGCGATCATCGGTTTCCGAAGCGAGATCGAAGAGCAGGAAGCGAAACAGTTCCCCGCCCCCTTGACCGCGTGGAGCGTTCCCGTCTACGATACGGCGAACGGCAGTTACAATATCGACGACTACAAGGAAGGCAACGACACCATTTACCTAACCGTCCGGAATACGACAAACGACGAACGGACCGCGTATCTTTCCAAACTGAAAGCGGGCGGCTTCGTTCAGGACGATATCAACGCCTATGTCAAAGTCATCGGTCAGAACGTCCTGTTCATCACGGTCAATCAGTTTGAAGAGAACACACTCCGGATCTCGGTGCGCCAGCAGGCAAACAACGTTGACCGGACCTACTCCTCGACCTTCCCGGCGCAGGCAGTTGCAAGTTGGGTAGACGGCAAATTCGTGATCCCGACGCCGACGGCGAGCGGCAATCTGCTCTACTCGTACAATGCCGACGGAAAGTATATCCATATCTTCGGTATGACGAACGAAGAGATCGCCGCCTACGTCGATACCGTCGCGAACCGCGAGAACACCCGGTTCGTAGGGGACCGAATGATCACCACGTATTACGAAGGACGCTTCTATACCATCGAGTACAACGCGTATGAAAACACGCTGTACTTTGAACTGAACCTCGAAAGATACGGCGCGCAGGAACCGCAGATCTATATCTCGGTCAACGGCGGCGACGCGCAGCCCTTCTGGTGGGACGGTATGTATTACACGGTCACCGTAACGCTTGCGGAAGGCGACACGTTCGTCTTCACGCCCGACGTCGGGAAAATCGAAGATCCGAAAGCGTTTACATTCAGCGAGGGGACCTATACGGTCGTCGTTGCCGGGACCTACACCATCTCGGGACTTCAGGGCGATCTTCATATCGCAAAGAACTGACCGAAAGCGAAAACGAATATGGCAAACGCAAGCGGGAAAACCTGTTGGATCCTGGGCGGGGGCGAATACGACCCCGCCTTCCCGCATATCCCGGAGCCGGGCGATCTTGTGATCGCGGCGGACAGCGGGCTTGCCCTCGCCTCCCGGCTCGGGCTGACCCCGGATCTTGTCGTCGGGGATTTCGATTCGCTCGGACGGGTGCCGACGGGCGATAACGTCGTCACGCTCCCCGTCGAAAAGGACGTCACCGACGCCGCGGCGGCGGTCGGGCTCGGGCGGGAACGCGGATATTCCCGTTTCTGTTTCGTCGGCTGTACCGGCGGGCGCCCCGACCACACCTTCGCCGCCTATCAACTGCTTGCGGAGCTTGCGGGACGGGGAGAGGTCGGTCTGCTCTTCGGGGACGGCTTCACGGTCACGGCGATCAGGGACGGCGCGCTTTCCTTCCTCGCGCTTCCCTCGGGCACTCTCTCGGTGTTCGCCGTCGGGGGCAACGCGTCGGACGTCTCGATCGCGGGCGCGTTCTATCCCCTGTCACAGGCGACCCTCACCCCGACTTTTCCCCTCGGGGTCTCCAACTCGTTTGTCGGGAAACCCGTCTCGGTGACGGTCGGGCGCGGCTCCCTGCTGATTTTCGCGGAGGGATACCCGATCCCGATATTCGGATAACAAAAAAACAAAAAACGCGCCCGCATCGCTTGATGCGGGCGCTTTCTATTC
>CAMJDE010000028.1 GCA_946404295.1 uncultured Clostridia bacterium
CGGACGGATTCCACCGCGGGATCGAGTACTGGGAGATCTGGAACGAACCCGACCTGATCGGTCATCAGTGCTGGACGGGGACGATCCCCGAATACATCGACCTGTTCGATATCGCGGTGCGGCACCTGAAAAAGTGCTTCCCCGGGATCAAGGTCGGCGGACCCGCCCTGACCCACGTCAAGCGCACCGAGTGGTGGGAGGCGTTCGTGCCGTACCTGAAAGAAAAGAAGCCCCCGATGGACTTCTTCTCCTTCCACCGTTACGGCAGCACGACCGAGCAGTTCACCCGCGATATCGCGATCGTGAAGGACTATATGGTCGAGTGCGGCTACCCCGACTGTGAACTGGTTCTGAACGAGTGGAACTACCTGCTCGGATGGGAGCCGAAAGATTCGCTGATCCACTCTTACCGGACGATCCTCTCCCTGAAAGGGTCGGCGTACGCCGCTGCCGTTATGATCGCCTGCCAGGATACGGCGCTCGATCATCTGATGTACTACGACGTGCGGCACAACAGTTATTTCAACGGGATCTTCGATCGGATCACCCACGAACCCCTGAAAACCTACTACTCCATTTTCGCCTTTTCCGATCTTGCCGAACTCGGCACCGAGGTCAAGTCCGTCGCCGAGGGCGAGGGGATCTACGCCCTCGCCGCCAAGAGCGCGGACGGCAAACGCGGCGCCTTGATGCTGACCAACTACCGAAACGAGATCACCCTCGACGGTACGGGGTACGCCCCCGAAGAGGTTAAGGTCGCGTGGGACGGGTTGGGAGATAAGCCGATGCGCATGATCGTGCGGACGCTGAATAACGACCACAACCTCGAAAAGACCTTTGAGACCACCGTCGCCCCCGGCGCGGGTTCGCTCACGCTGACCCTCCCGCTGTTCGCGACCGTAATGATCGATTTCAAGGCAGAATAAAAAAAGCGCGCGGCAAAACGCCGCGCGCTTTTTATGAACGGCGTTGCCGTTCAATTCACGCGGTGCGTCGCACCGCAATTCACGCCGCAACGCGGCAGTTTACGCACCGCAGGTGCAATTCATTCATTTCTCTCGTAGCCTTCCCCTTTGAGGGGAAGGTGGTGCGTAGCACCGGATGAGGTGGAGTAAAGCAACCGATTTGTCCGGCTCCACCTCATCTGTCTCGCTCCGCTCAACATCTTCCCCTCAAGGGGAAGACAAGGAACGGTTTGCAAGTCGATTCTACAAATGCCTTTTTCCGATGAAACGACGCTCCGCGTCGTGAATTCTCGCCGTCTGCGACGGCTCCGCAATTCACGCGACCAAAGGTCGCAATTCATGAACGGCACCGCCGTTCAATTCATGCCGCGAAGCGGCAATTCACGCACCGCAGGTGCAATTCATTCGTTCCCCGATGAAATGACGCTCCGCGTCGTGAATTCTCGCCGTCTGCGACGGCTCCGTGAATTGAAAAGCGCGCGGCAAAACGCCGCGCGCTTTTTATGAACGGCGTTGCCGTTCAATTCACGCGGTGCGTCGCACCGCAATTCACGCCGCAACGCGGCAATTCACGCACCGCAGGTGCAATTCATGCCAAAGGCAATTCACGGGGGCATCGTCCGCAATTCATTCTTTGACTCCCGGAGGGAGCCGAAGAGTTCCGATGAATTGACGGCTTGCGCCGTCATGAATTGATGCTCGCTTCGTTCGCATCGTGAATTGACGGCATTCGCCGTCGTGAATTCTCGCCGTCTGCGACGGCTCCGTGAATTGAAAAGCGCGCGGCGTTTTGCCGCGCGCTTTTCATTCGGCGCCGCTTGCGGCGCCTTATTCCATTCCGAGTTTCTTTCGGAGGAACTGTCCCGTGTAGGATTTCGGGTTGCGGGCGACCTCTTCGGGCGTACCCTCGGCGACGAGGGTGCCGCCGGCGTCGCCGCCCTCGGGACCGAGGTCGATGATGTGGTCGGCGGTCTTGATGAGGTCGAGGTTGTGTTCGATCACGAGGACCGTGTTCCCCGCGTCGACCAACCGCTGCAATACCTCGATCAGTTGCGCCACGTCGGCGGTGTGCAGTCCCGTCGTCGGCTCGTCGAGGACGTAGATCGTCCGTCCGGTCGCGCGTTTGGAGAGTTCGGTCGCCAGTTTGACGCGCTGCGCTTCGCCGCCCGAGAGGGTCGTCGAGGACTGCCCGAGTTTCAGGTAGCCGAGCCCCACGTCGAAGAGCGTCTGCAGTTTCCGCGTGATCATCGGGATCCCGTCGAAGAACGAGAGCGCCTCTTCCACCGAGAGTTCCAGCACCTCGTAGATATTCTTTCCTTTATACCGCACTTCCAGCGTGTCGCGGTTGTAGCGCATCCCGTGGCAGACGTCGCACTTCACGTACACGTCGGGCAGAAAGTGCATCTCGATCCGCTTCACGCCGTCGCCCTCGCACGCCTCGCAGCGCCCGCCGCGCACGTTGAAGCTGAAGCGCCCGGGTCCGTATCCGCGCGACTTTGCGTCGGGGGTTTTCGTGAACAGCGTGCGGATATCCCCGAACAGACCCGTGTAGGTCGCGGGGTTCGAGCGCGGCGTGCGCCCGATCGGGCTCTGGTCGATGTCGATCACCTTGTCGAGGTTTTCGATCCCATCGACCCCGTCGCATTTGCCGGGCCAGGCGTTCGCGCGGTTGAGTTCGCGCGCCAGCGTCCGGTAGAGGATCATATTCACCAGCGTCGATTTTCCCGACCCCGACACCCCCGTCACCGCGGTAAAGGTGCCGAGCGGGATCTTGACGTCGAGCGACTTCAGGTTGTTTTCCCGCGCGCCGCGGATCGTAAGATATGCGCCGTTGCCGGGTCTGCGTTCGGCGGGAACGGCGATCTGTTTCCGCCCGGAAAGGTAGTCGCCCGTGATCGACTTCGTGCAGGCGGCGATCTCGGCGGGCGTTCCGGTCGCCACGACCTCGCCTCCGTGGATGCCCGCGCCGGGACCGATGTCCACGATATAGTCCGCCGCTTCCATCGTCTCTTCGTCGTGTTCGACCACGATCACCGAGTTGCCGATGTCGCGCAGTTTTTTTAAGGTGGCGATCAACTTTCCGTTGTCGCGCTGATGCAGTCCGATGCTCGGTTCGTCGAGGATATAGAGCACCCCGACCAGCGCCGACCCGATCTGGGTCGCCAGCCGGATGCGCTGGGCTTCGCCGCCCGAGAGCGTCCCGGCTTTGCGCGCGAGCGTCAGGTAGTCGAGCCCCACGCTGACAAGGAACCCGAGCCGCGCGCGGATCTCCTTTAAGATCTCGTGCGCGATCGCCTCTTCGGTTGCCGAGAGTTGCAGACGGTTGACGAAATCCAGCATCGCCGACACCGAGAGCCGGGTGATCTCGTCGATGTTCAGTCCGCCGACCGTCACGGCGAGCATTTCGGGCGAAAGCCGCGCCCCGTGACAGACGGGGCAGGGGATCTCCTCAACGAACTCCTGATAGTAGTCGCCGCCCATCATCGCCATCCGCCGCTCGATCGTCGGGATCAGCCCCGCGTAGGACGAGAGCTGGCGCTTCGCCGCCTTGCCGAAATAGCGCACCACGTCGTATTTTTTGTCGCCCGAACCGTACATCAGGACGCGGTACTGCTCGTCGGTAAAATCCTTCACCGGCGTATCGAGCGAAAAGCCGTATTCGCGCCCGACGGCGGCGAGCAGGGGACCCGTCCACGACTCCTCCTCCAGACTCTTGAACCCGTTGCACACGATCGCTCCGTCGCGCAGCGAAAGCGACTTGTCGGGGATCAGTTTGTCGGCGGAAATGGTCTGCAGGTCGCCGATGCCCGAGCAGTTCGGGCAGGCGCCGTAGGGATTGTTGAACGAGAACATCCGGGGCTCGAGTTCCCCGAAACTGATATTGTGTTCTTCACACGCGTATTTCTGCGAAAAGGAGAGGTCCGCGGGCGCTTCTTCACCCTCGCGCGGCACGACCGAGATGGTCACCCGCCCGTCCGAGAGTTTCAGCGCCGATTCGACCGAATCCGAGAGCCGCGCCCGTACCCCCTCGCGCATCACGAGACGGTCGAGCACCACCTCGACGTCGTGTTTCTTGTTCTTGTCGAGTTTGATCTCTTCCGAAAGATCGTAGAGAGAGCCGTCCACGCGCACCCGGACGTAGCCGCCCTTTTTGGCGTCGGCGAGCACCTTTTCCTGCGTCCCCTTCTGCCCGCGCACCAGGGGAGACAGGACGAGAAAACGCGTCCCTTCGGGGAGCGAGAGGATCTTTTCGACGATCTGATCCTGGCTCATCTGCCGGATCTCCTTGCCGCAGATCGGGCAATGCGGGATCCCGATCCGCGCGTAGAGAAGCCGCAGATAGTCGTAGATCTCGGTCACGGTCCCCACCGTCGAACGCGGGTTTTTCGAGGTGGTCTTCTGGTCGATCGAAATGGACGGGGACAGCCCCTCGATCATATCCACGTCGGGCTTGTCCATCTGCCCGAGAAACATCCGCGCGTAGGAAGAGAGCGACTCGACGAACCGCCGATGCCCCTCGGCGTGCAGGGTGTCGAAGGCAAGCGACGACTTGCCCGACCCCGAAAGTCCGGTGAACACCACCAGTTTCTCTCTCGGGATCGTAAGCGAGATATTTTTCAGGTTGTTTTCCCGGGCGCCCCGGATCACGATCTCGCGCATTTTCTGCCCTTCCCATCGCGTTTTTTTACAAGCGCCCCCCGCCCGTTCCGCGGGGGTCTTTTCGCGGTTTCACCCGTTCGGCGACGCCGGGACGCGAAAACCGCCTACCTTTCTATTATACCACGTTCTGATTGAAAACGCCATACCCCCGCCGAAAAAAATCCCCGCCGGTTTTTCCGGCGGGGAAGAGGGCTTCCGTTTCGCGGGATCATTGTCCGATCCGCGCAATCTCGACCGCGTAGGATAAGCCGCCCATGACCGGGCAATCGTTGTGGTCGTAGCCGGTTACGTAAGAGATGGAAACCACCGCCCACAGGACGCCGTCCTTTTGGGCGTATTTGATTTCATCTACCCGGGACGACAGATAGTGGATTCCGACGTCGGCGTCAAACTGCCGCCGCGCCGCCTCCTCAATCCTTGCCCGATCGGGCGTGACGCCGGTGAAGGGCGCGCCGATCGTTTCGGAAGAGGAAGAAAGGAAATCCGGTTCGGCGTGATAGTCGCCTTCGACGACCGTCTTTTCGTTTCCGACGCAGGCGAAAAGCGCGACCGTAAGGCAGAGCAAAAGGATCGCGGCAACCGCTTTTTTCATCTTGATCTCCTTTCGGGTCATCTCGCGGTCAGACCGAACTGCGAGAGCCATTCGACGCTCGGGCGTTCGGTCAGCCCGAAGATGACTGCGGTAAAACAGCATTCCTCGCCTTCGTGGTAGAGGCGGATCATTTGCGGGATCGTTTCGGACGTTTCCAGCAAAGGGGTATTGCTTTTCAGAACGTATTGCTCATCGACTTTCACGCCGTTCGGCAGCGTATAGCGGATCCGTTTCTGGTCTGCCGAACTCGTTGAGAACAGAACGACCTCCGCGTTTCTGTCCTCGGTCCTTGTCCGCGAGGTAACGGTGATCTGCTCCCGATCGAGCAGGGTTTCGTATTCTCTTTCAAACGTTTGCGAATATACGTCCCGCGGAAGGACGTGCAGATACGCGAACGTACCGGATCCGTCGCCTCCTGCTTCGGCGATACCGAACGAATACGTAAGACCGTTCCAACCGACTTCATTTACCACCATTCCGTGAGGCAGAACGGGATAAAAGGGATGATCCAGATCAAAAAGCAAAACCCCGTTTTCGTCCCTGCGGAACGCCGTGCGGATCACGTTGTGCTCGCGCTCTTCAAACCGATTGTTCCTGATTTTGTCGATCAGTTCGTCAAGCGAGCCGAACGACAGACTTCCCAGGTCGTTTAGGATATTGCTTCTTTCTTTCGTATAGTGCAGATAATACTGCCCGGAAACGACCGAGAGATAATAGTTGTCCGCGGGATTCTCGTTTTCGAGCAGCGACCCGTCGTAGACGCGCGGATCCGCCGTTTTTCCGGGATCCTTTTGAGAACACCCGACGAAAGCCGCGAGCGCGAACGCGATCGCGCACAGGGCGGCGACGCAACGCATTTTCATTCTGTTTCCTCCATCAAACGAGAACGGATTGTATCGCTTTCATCCCATTATAGTACACGGGGGCGAAAAAGTCCTGATCTTTTTTGAAAACAGCGGAACGGGGGCGCATTGCGGGGATCATTCCGCGATCTTTGCCACCTCGACGTAGAACGCGACCCCTGCGCTCGCTCCTTCGGAGCCGGTAATCAGGATGGAAACCTCCGCCCACAGCGTGTTATCGCTGACGAGCATCTCGATTTTTTCAACGCGGCTGCTGTACCCGTGCGTGTACGAACGCGCGAGCGGCCACACCGCCTGCTCGATCCTTGCCCGGTCGGGCGTGACGGAAGCGAAGGGGGCGAACCATTCGTCGTAGTTCACCGCGTTGACCGAAATGATCTCGCCCACGCTCGACATTTTGACCGTCATCGCGTCGCACCGCGCGAATCCCCCGATCTTTTTTCGGTAAGTGACGGTGACGCCGGTCCCGATCGCCGCCTCGTATTCTTCTTCCGAAACGGTTATCATCGCGCCGTTTTTGTTGATCGTGTAATCCGTTCGGTCCGCGAGTTGGGTCTTATATTTGGTCGAAAAGAACCCGACCGTCGCTTCCCATCCCTCCGTAGAAACGCCCGTCAGGTCGAGGATGACCGAATTCGCGTACGCGATATACTCCTCCTCGGTCGAGCCCTCCCCGACGGGAGACACGCAGTCCTTCGCGTAGGTCGGGACGGTTTGATAGGAAACGATCTTTCCCGTATCCGCGCGGGCGCTCAGGAACAGATCGCTCCCGACGTAATGATCGGTCTCGTAATAACCGAACCGGGTGGAGACCCTGGTCAGGTAGAGCGTATACTGTTTTCCGAACAGGGTGAACTCCTTCGGAACGGGATCGGATACCCGGCGGTAGTCGTAGGCGGCGGGGAGGGATTCGACCGCGTGATAGTCGCCCTCGACGACCGTCAGGTTTTCGGTAGCGGGGAGCGCGTTTCCGGAACATGCGAAAAGCGCGACCGTGAGGCAGAGCAAAAGGATCGCGGCAACCGTTTTTTTCATCTTAATCTCCTTTCGGGTCATCTCTCCGAGAGACCGAATCGCGAGAGCCATTCGACGCTCGGGCGCTCGGTCAGATCCATGATATGCGCGCGGAACGCGGCGGTCTCGATTTCGCCGTACAGGTAGACCGTATCGGGGACGGCGAGCGGCGTTCCTCCCGGCGCGGAATAGGTTTCAACCGCGGTCACGCCGTTCGGCAGCGTATAGCGGATCGCCTGAAACGAGCCGCCCGACGTCTCGTAAAGCACGACCTCGGCGTCCCTTTCGGCGTCGTGTTCGCGTGAGATCACGGTGACGTTCGCCCGGTCGAAGAAAGTCTCGTATTCGTAGGCGAAAACCTCCGCGTAGTCCTTCGGCGTCAGGACGCGGAGAAGTCCGGAAACGCTGTCTTCGCCGTCAAACTCGATGGCGTAGGACGGTCCATCCCAGTCGACGCGGCGGACGAAGAGACCCTCGGGCAGCACGGCGTCGCAGACGTGATCGAGGTCGATGATCCGGAACCCGTTCCCGTCCCGCGGGAAAGAGTTGCGGATAGTTTCGCATTGCGCGGGGGAGAGGGAGTTCGTCCGGATGGCGGTGACCATTTCGTCGACCGTATCGAAGTACACGGTGCCTTTTATCGAAGAACTCGCGGTGTTCCCGCCGTCGAAGTTCAGATAGGTCCGACCGTCGACGACCGACAGGTGGTAGCCGACGTTCTCCTCGGCGGCAGCCCCGGTGCCTTCGGTCACGTCCGCCTGAGTCCCGGCTTGGCTGGAGGGGAGCGCCTCGGTCGCCGCTGCGACGTCCGAGGCGACGGCGGCGTTATATCCGCTCCCTTTCCCGCCTCCCGGGCGACCGAAAAGACCGATCCGGTTGGCGATCAGGAGCGAAACGGTGAGAAGAAGGCAGGCGCACGCGGCGATCTCCACCCAACGAAGGACAGGGGCGCAGCGGGGTCTTTCGGGGACGGCGGGGGCTTTTTCGGCGCGGTCGATGAACCGGTCGTCGATCTTGGTCAGGGCGTTGAAAAGGGCGATCCCGTTCATGACAGCTCCTCCTTTAAGTATTTCGCGAGCTTCCTGCGGGTCTTCGACAGGATGCTGCGGACGTGGTTTTCGCCCAGCCGGTATTTGGCGGCGATCTCCGCGGTGTTCTTCAGAAAATAGTATCGGTTGAGGAAGACGTCGCCTTCCCGGACCGGGATCCTCGCCAAAAACCGCTCCAGCAGCCCGGTCAGTTCCTCTTCCGGCAGGGAGATCCCCTGCGGCACGCAGTCGGACAATTCCCGGAACACCAGGGCGTTTCGGTCTGCGATCGCCTCGGGGGAGACGCGGAATACTCCGGCGATCGCGCCGATGGTCCCGAAATCCGGGATCCTGGACCCCGTCTCCCATTTCGAGACGAGTTCCCGCGAGACGTACAGACGGTCGGCAAGCTCCTGTTGGGACAGCGCCGCCTTGGTCCGCAGTGCCGTAATGGCGCTTGCGATGCTCAAGCGTTCCCCTCCTTCCGCGGTTTTCCGTATATCTATTTTATCCGATAGGGAAGAAAAAGTAAAGGTACAAAACGCACCCGCGCAGAAGAGGACGGGGCGCCGACGCCGGAAAAAAGAAAAAACGGTTTATCAGGGCTGTTCTCTTCCTATATTATTTAAGAGCGCGGATCGGTTTTTCCGCGCCCCCGACAGGGATGCGAAAAATTCTTCTTGTTTTTGAAAAAAAGGGGTTGACAAACCCACTTGATTTTGATACAATAATAAACTGCATTAAAATCGCTTAATCTGTGCTTTTCGTCTCTTTTTCCGGGCAGAAGAATCTTTGTAAATTTTCTGTGAACATTGTAAAAAGACTGAAAATTTTGCGGGGATTTCTAAAGAAATCGGAAGAACGGAACGAGGGGCAAAGAGCGGGCGTGATCTCCGCAAGACAAGCAAAAATGAAGAAGGAGTGGTTCATTTCATGCAGCTGAAATCCCAGTATTTCGGGAAAACCGAGCGGAAGACTTTTTCCAAGATCGAGGACGTCCTCGAGATGCCGAACCTGATCGAGGTCCAGAAGAAATCCTTTCAGTGGTTTCTGGACGTCGGGATGGACGAGGTGCTTCGCGACGCGTCTCCGGTCGTCGACTTCATGGGGAAGACGCAGGTCGATTTCGTCAGCTATTCGATCGACCCGAACCCCCGCTATTCGGTCGAGGAGTGCAAGGAGCGCGACGTCACCTACGAGGCGCCCTTCAAGGTCTGCGTCCGTGTGACCAACCTCGAAACGCACGACATCAAACAGCACGAGATCTTTATGGGGAACTTCCCCCTGATGACCGACAACGGTACGTTCGTCATCAACGGCGCCGAGCGCGTCGTGGTCTCGCAGCTCGTCCGTTCGCCCGGTATGTATTACGACTCCGCGGTGGACAAGACCGGAAAACACAGTTACACCAGCACGGTGATCCCGTATCACGGCGCTTGGCTGGAGTATGAAACCGACTCCTCGGACACCTTCTGGGTCAAGATCGACAAGAACCGGAAGATCCCGGTGACCGTCCTGATCCGCGCCCTCGGCGCCGAGACCGACGCCGACGTGATCGACACCTTCGGCGAGGAGGAGTATTTCACCGCCACCTTCACCAAGGACGAATCCAACCGTCGGGCGATGGACAACAAGACCACGCCGGGCGAAGAGGCGCTGAAAGAGATCTATATGAAGATGCGCCCGGGCGAGCCGCCGCTCGTCGAGAGCGCGCGCACCCTGCTGCAGAACACCTTCTTCGATACCAAGCGTTACGACCTCGCTCCGGTCGGACGCTATAAATTCGATAAGAAAATGGCGCTCGGCGAGCGCATCGTCGGCTTCCGTCTCGCGGACGCCGCGATCAGCCCGGTGACGGGCGAGGTCGTCGCCGAGAAGGACGCGATGCTCACCCCCGAACTCGCGACCGCGATCGAGGAGGCGTGCGTCACCTCGGTTCGCGTCTACGACGAAGCGGGGAAGATCGTCAAGGTCTTCTCGAACGACGCCGTTCGTCCCGAGTGGGTGCTCGGCTACGACCTTTCGGACTGCGGGATCCGCGAAAAGGTGCGTCTCTCGGTCCTGAACGAGATCGTGGAGAGCGTCGAGGGCGGTGCGATGAACGCCGAAGGGATCAAGGAGGAGGCGAAACGCCGCCGCTTTGAACTCTCGCCCCAGCATATTACGAAAGAGGATATCTACGCTTCGATCAACTACCTGATCTGTCTCTCGCACGGCATCGGCAAGATCGACGACATCGACCACCTCGGCAACCGTCGTCTCCGCTCGGTCGGCGAACTGCTCCAGAACCAGATTCGCATCGGTTTCGCCCGGATGGAGAAGAACATCAAGGAGCGTATGTCGGTGCACGACAGCGAGGAAATGACCCCGCAGACGCTCATCAACACCCGCCCGGTGGCGACGGCGATCCGCGAGTTCTTCGGCTCTTCGCCGCTCTCGCAGTTCATGGATCAGAACAACCCGCTCGCCGAACTGACCCACAAGCGCCGTCTCTCGGCCCTCGGTCCCGGCGGTCTTTCGCGTGACCGCGCCTCCTTCGACGTCCGCGACGTGCACTACACCCAGTACGGCAGAATGTGCCCGATCGAAACGCCGGAAGGTCCGAACATCGGTCTGATCTCCTATCTTGCCACCTACGCCCGTATCAACGAGTACGGTTTCCTCGAGGCGCCCTACCGCAAGGTGAAGGACGGCGTCGTGACGAAGGAGGTCGAGTACATGACCGCCGACGTCGAGGACCGCTATATCGTCGCGCAGGCGAACGAGCCGCTGACCGAGGACGGACATTTCGTCAACGCCCGCGTCATCGCCCGCGACAAGTCCGAGATCGTCGAGGTCGAGGCGTCGAAGATCAGTTATATGGACGCGTCGCCGAAGATGCTCGTGTCGGTCGCGACCGCCATGATCCCCTTCCTTGAAAACGACGACAACACCCGTGCGCTGATGGGCTCCAACATGCAGAAGCAGGCGGTGCCGCTGATGACCACCGAGGCGCCGATCGTCGCGACCGGTATGGAATACAAGGCGGCGCTCGATTCGGGCGCGGTCGTGATCGCGAACGAGGGCGGCGTCGTCGAGCGCGTGGCGAGCGACGAGGTCGTGATCCTCACCGACAGCGGTCGGAAGGACGTCTACAAATTCCTGAAGTTCAAACGCTCCAACCAGGGCACCTCGGTCAACCAGCGCCCCGTCGTCTCGCAGGGCGAACGGGTCGAAAAGGGTCAGGTGATCGCCGACGGTCCCGCGACCGCGAACGGCGAGATCGCGCTCGGTAAGAACGCGCTGATCGGCTTTATGACCTGGGAGGGCTACAACTACGAGGACGCGGTCCTCCTGAACGAACGTCTCGTCCGCGAGGACGTCTACACGTCGATCCACGTCGAGGAATACTCGATCGAGGCGCGCGACACCAAACTCGGGCCGCAGGAGATCACCCGCGAGATCCCGAACGTCGGCGACGACGCTCTGAAGGATCTGGACGGCGACGGTATCGTCAAGATCGGTACCGAGGTCCGCGCCGGCGACATCCTCGTCGGTAAGGTCACGCCGAAGGGCGAGACCGAACTCACCCCCGAGGAGCGTCTGCTCCGCGCGATCTTCGGCGAGAAGGCGCGCGAGGTGCGCGACTCTTCGCTCCGGCTGCCGCACGGCGAGTCGGGCATCGTCGTGGACGTCAAGATCTACGATCGCTCCAACTCCGCCGACCTCGCCCCCGGCGTCAACAAGGTCGTCCGCGTCTATATCGCCCAGAAGAGAAAGATCTCGGTCGGCGACAAGATGGCGGGTCGCCACGGAAACAAGGGCGTCGTTTCGCGGATCCTGCCCCCCGAAGATATGCCGTTCCTCGAGAACGGAACGCCGCTCGACATCGTTCTGAACCCGCTGGGCGTGCCTTCGCGTATGAACATCGGGCAGGTGCTGGAGGTCCACCTCGGCATCGCGTCCAAGATCCTCGGGCTCAAGATCGCGACCCCCGTCTTTGACGGCGCGAACGAGCGCGACATCATCGAGTGCCTGCGCGAGGCGCACTACTGCCGCGACATCCGCGACGGCGAGAGCGTCAAGGGCAAGGCGTGCTTCATCGAGGTCACAAACGAGAACGGCAACCCCGACCTGCAGCGGATCGACCAGGCGATCGTCGACGACGAGGAGAAACTGCGCGAGCTGATGAAGACCGAGAAGGTCGTCGTCATCGACGGTAAGCAGACCCTCTACGACGGCAGAACCGGCGAACCCTTCGACAACCCCGTCACGGTCGGTATCATGTACTACCTCAAACTGCACCACCTGGTCGACGATAAGATCCACGCCCGCTCGAACGGTC
>CAMJDE010000029.1 GCA_946404295.1 uncultured Clostridia bacterium
CGCGATTACATACTGCGCGCCGGGCGCGCAGATTACATACCGTCCGCTTCGCGAACGGATTACATACAACCCTTCGGGTTGATTTGGAACGATGGATTTCGTACCGAACTGCCGCGACTTGATTTCGGAGAGGAGAAAACGATGTTCGATTGCCTTGCCATGTACGTATACAACCAAGAACTCGGGCGCGCGTTTGCGCCGATCCGCGTGACGATCGCGGACGACGAGGTCCGGTTTCTGTTTGCGGGGGAAAAAGAGTGTATCGTTCGGCATCCCGGCAGGATCGAGATCACGGATCGAAAAATCGAAATTGAAACGGCGGAGTGCGTCGTGTGGCGGCGGTACGCCGAGCGGGAAGCCCGCGTTCCCGAAAACCTTCTCGTCACCGAGTATCGGATGGTCGGAAAGGATCGGCTCCGCATCAGCACGACGGGTTACTTCGAATCCGAAACCGAACGGGAAATCAAGAACGCAAAGCCGTCGTTCGTCGCCTTCGCGAGAAGCGAAAAGAAACCGGATCGCACCTCGCTTGATGAAGCGAAGTACCTGTTCTTCCTCTACGACGGAAGCCGCTTCGGTCTTGATCGCGATACCGGGTATGCGACGGCAAAAGTCTCGCGAAAACTCGAAGAAGAGTGGAAAAACGAACTGAAACAGCGATCCGGAAACGAATAAACGACGTATCGCGCACGGGTTGTTTTATCTCAACGAAAAAACTTCGGGCGACGGAAATTCCGTCGCCCGAAGCGTTATTCGGAGTAAATAACCGTCAACCGATAAACTCCCGAATAAGCGCGACCTGCTTCAATACCGACGCCGGCGGCGTACCGCGTATATCATATCGCCGCAAGGCGATATATCATTCATCCGGGCGCAGCCCGTCACCGGTTCGGACCGCGTGGAAACACGCGGCAATCCCGCGCAAATTGAAAGCCGCCCCCTGCGGGGCGGCTTCCTTTTATTCTATATGCGCGCGGGCGATTCGTTTTATTTTGCTTTTCATCCTGTTGACTTTTTCGGGAAAAAGGTGTATTATACGGTTGAAGGCGGGTGATACTACGCGAAGCCCGCCCAAAAAACCGACCCCTTACGGGGTTCCGAAATAACGGAGGAAAAAACCATGAACAGTTTGCTCAAAAAAGCCCTTGCCGAATGTATCGGCACGTTCGTCCTCGTCTTTGCCGCGTGCGGCGTCGCTGCGGCGACCGCCGGATCGCTCGTCGCGACCGCGCTGACCTTCGGTCTCGTGATCGTGGCGATGGCGTACTCGATCGGACGCGTCAGCGGGTGCCATATCAACCCCGCCGTCTCGCTCGGTTGCCTGCTGACCAAGCGGATGAACGTCACCGAGTTCTGCGTCTACGTCGCGAGCCAGATCGTCGGCGGATTTGCCGGCGGCGCCCTCGTGTTCGGGCTCTTTAAGATGGCGGACGTCGCCCTTCCCGGCGACGCGTGCAACTATGCCGTCGGGTTCGGCGCAAACGGTCTGACCACCGGCGGTATCATCGCCGCGCTGCTGACCGAGATCGTTCTGACCTGCATCTTCGTCTACGTGATCCTGAACGTCACCGACGAGAAAGCCGGAACGGCGAAGAAAGCCGGCATCGTGATCGGTCTGACGCTGACGCTCGTTCACCTGATCGGCATCCTCCTGACCGGGACCTCGGTCAACCCCGCCCGCAGCCTCGCGACGGCTCTTGCCGCGTGGATTTACAACGGCACGACCGACGCGCTCGCGCAGGTCTGGATGTTCATCGTCGCGCCGCTCGCCGGCGCCGCTCTCGCCGCTGTCCTCTACAAGGTTCTGAATACCGAAAAGGACGCCGAGTAATTTTCCCCGCAACCCCAAGCCGCGCGGCACTCGCCGCGCGGCTTTTTTCGTCTCGTTCCGAAAAACTCCCGTGACCCTCTTGACAAATTGATAGAGCCTCTGCTATAATAATGATAGACAGTCTATCAAACTGATAGAAAACAATTCATTTTGAGACGAGGGAGCGGGCGTTGATCCGAGAAAAACCGTCGTCCGCCGGGAAAAAACGCAAGACGATCCGCGCCGAGCGCGGGCGGATCGCGAAAGGAGAAACGCGAATGTCTGTTTTGGACGCCAAGAGGAACTACGTCGTCGAGACGGCGACCCGCCTGTTTCTGTCCTCCCCGCTTTCGCGGGTGACGGTGCGGGACGTGGCGCAGGAAGCGGGGGTCGGAGAGGCGACGGTCTATCGCTATTTCTCGACGAAATCGTCCCTGATCGTCGCCTGCGCCCTGAAACTGCAGAGCGAGGTCGCGCAGTATTTTCTGCGCGAGAGCAAGCCGAGCGACGGCTACGCGAAACTCGTCAAGTTCTACGCTTCCTACGTCGATCTGTTCGCTTTCCGCCCCGAACTCTACCGCTTCCTCTACGAGTTCGACGCCTTCTGCGTCGAGCAGCGGGTCAAGGGGCTGGACGAATACGCCGACAACCTCGACGTTTTCCGCGACGCGTATCTTGCCGCCTACCGCGAAGGGCTCGCGGACGGGAGCGTGCGCGAGATCGCGAACCCCGAACTCTTCTACTACGCGACGACCCACGCCGTCCTCTCGCTGGCGAAGAAACTCGCCGTCGAGGGCGGGATCGTCCGGCAGGATCAGACGACCGACCAGATCGGCGAGATCCGCCAACTGAACGACGCCTTCCTCTATACCTTGAAAAAGGAACGCTGATCCGGCTTTTTCCGCTGTCTGAAAGCGGTGGTCCAATCATTTTGAAAGGAAGAGAAAAAACGGTTCAGACCCGTTTTTTCGAGTGGCATCATGAAGAGACTGACCAAGAAGCAAATGATCATTTTTGCCGTGGGGCAACTCGGATGGTCCACCTTGAGCGGGATCATCAACGCGATGCTCGTGACCTTCTATCTCCCGAGCAGCGAGAACATCGAGGCGGGCGCGATCCAGTTCATCAAGCCCGGGCTGATCGTCTTCGGCGTCCTGACGATCCTGGGGCTGATCACCGCGGCGAGCCGGATCTTCGACGCCGTGACCGATCCCCTGATCGCCAATATGAGCGACCGCTGCAAAAGCAAACGGGGGCGGCGTATGCCGTTCATGCAGATCGCGGCGATCCCGCTCGCGGTCGTGACGGTTTTGCTCTTCTGCGCGCCCGTCAACGGCGTCAGCGCGAAGAACGTCGTCTGGGTCTCGGTATTCATCATCCTGTTCTACCTGTTTATGACGATGTACTGCACGCCCTATAACGCCCTGATCTCCGAGTTCGGCAAGACGCAGGACGACCGGATGTTCATTTCGACCGCCATTTCGCTGACCTTCTTCGCAGGCACGCTGCTCGCCTACTCGCCGATGGTGTTCGCCGGGATGCTGCAGGGCTCGGTCAGCTTCAATATGAGCTACCGCATCTGCTTCATCGTCCTCGCCGCCGTCGCGGCGGTCTGTATGCTGCTGCCGACCTTCCTTCTCCGGGAAAAGGACTTCGTCGAGACCAAGCCCTCCGGGGTCAATATGTTCCGCGCGCTCGGCGCGACCTTCAAAAACCGCGAGTTCCGCGTCTTCGTCGGCTCGGACGTCATGTACTGGATCGGTCTGACCCTCTTCCAGACGGGGCTTCCGTTCTTCGTGCAGACCTCGTTGAAACTCGACATCTCGCTGACGATGTACTTTATGGGCGGAATGACGGTGCTCTCCGCCGCCTTCTATCCGATGGTCGCGGGGCTGACCCGTAAGTTCGGAAAGAAGAAACTGACGATCTGCGGCTTCCTCGGTCTTGCGCTCGCGTACCTGATTACGGCGCTGATCAACGTCAATATCCTGCCCGGCGCGGTCTTCGGGGTTCTGATCTGCGTGATCGCCGCCTTCCCGATGGCGCTGCTCGGCATCATCCCGCAGGCGATCGTCGCCGACGTCGCCGAAGCCGACGGACGCACGACCGGCGAGAACAAGGAGGGAATGTTCTTCGCCGCCCGCACGTTTGCGATGAAATGGGGTCAGTCGATCGCGATGCTGGTCTTCACCTCGCTCGCGATCATCGGCACGACCCAGAACGTCAACGCCAACGACATCACGGCGTCGCCCCTCGGACTGCGCTGGGTCGCGATCGTCGCGGTCGCCTTCTGTCTGCTCGGCGCGCTTCTCCTGACCTTCTATAACGAAAAGAAGATCATGAAGACGATCGTCGCCGACAAGACGGCGCCCGAGCCCGCCCCCGAAACGACCGCCGAACCCGCAGACGCTCCCTCCGAGGAGAACTGATATGACCTGCACGTTGACGCTCCGCTACCGCGCGGACAACGAGGAACGGACGCTTTCCGATACCGAAAACGACGACCTCGCCCTGCGGGTGGAGGACAAGGACGGACGGCGCCGGGTGACGCTCTCCGCCAAGCGGGATCTGGACCTGCTCTCCTATCGGGAGGAGGACCACGACCTGACGGCGGGCGAGGGCGACCCCGAAAACGACCGCTACTTTCTGAACGGGTATCAGTCCTGGACGGATACGAAGGAAACCTACCTGTTTGAAAAAGAGCGCGACGTCACCCGCCTGCCGAAGCGGCTGGTCGACCGCTTCGCCTTAGACCGCTACGGCGACGCGACGTTTTACCGCTATGACAAGAATACTTTACACGGCTACGATCTCTTCTACGTTCGCGGCAAGCGCGCGTGTTTCTTTGCCAATCTGCAGGGTGACGACGCGTTTCTCGTGTTTGCAGTCGACCGCAAGACCGGGCGCGTGACGGTCTCGAGCGACGTGTTCGGCGCGCGCGTCAAGGAGGGCGAGCAATACGTCCTCTGCGACTACCTGTACGCGCAGAATTACGAAGAGGGGCTTGCGGCGTTCTATCGCGCCTTCCGGGCGCGGAAAGCCGAAAAACTGCTCGGCTACACGTCGTGGTACAACTACTATCAGGACGTCAGCGAAGAGATCCTCTCGCGCGACCTCGACGCCCTCGACGAGCGTTTCGACCTCTTCCAGATCGACGACGGCTACGAGACCTTCGTCGGCGACTGGCTCGACGTCGACCCCGTCAAATTCCCGCACGGGCTTTCGGGCTTCGTCGAGCGCGCCCACGACCGCGGCATCCGCGCCGGGATCTGGCTCGCGCCCTTCGTCGCCGAGCGCAAGAGCAAACTCTTTTGCGAGCGCCCCGACTTGTTCCGGCGCGACGAGCGGGGCGAATACGTCCTCTGCGGCTCGAACTGGAGCGGGTTCTACGCCCTCGACCTCGACAATCACGAGGCGCGCGACTATATCCGGCGGTGCCTTTCGCACTATTCCGAGATGGGCTTCGATTTCTTCAAACTCGACTTTCTTTACGCCGCCTGCCTCCCCGTATATCCCGGCAGAACGCGGGCGCGCGCCGCGTCCGACGCGTTCGCGTTCTTACGCGAGTGCCTCGGCGACAAACTGATCCTCGGGTGCGGCGCGCCGCTCTTCCCGGCGGCGGGTAAGTTCGACTATATGCGCGTGGGACCCGACGTATCTTTGAAGTTCGACGACGCGTGGTTTATGCGCTTTATGCACCGCGAGCGGATCTCGACCAAGGTCACGCTGCAGAATACCGTCTACCGCTGGATCTTCGACGGCGCGCTCTTCGGATGCGACCCCGACGTCTTTCTGCTCCGCGACGAGAACCTGTCGCTCTCTCCGGCGCGCCGCGAGGCGCTTCTGACGCTGAACGCCCTGTTCGGGCGGCTGCTGATGACGAGCGACAATATCGCCGACTACGATTTTGAGACGCGCGAGACGCTCGCGCGCGCGCTGACGCTCTTCCGCCAAGCGAAGGTGAAGGAGTACGACCGCGACGGCGACCTGATCCGGATCGCCTACACGCAGAACGGGCAGGACGCGACGGTCGTCTACGACACACGAAAGGGGGTCCTCGTATGAAAGACAGAACGAGCGTCGTCTTCGGCAATTCGATCGACCGCAAAACGGTCAGAAAAGCCGAGAAGTCAAAGGCGAAATACCTGAAAAAATACGGCGACGACGCGGGCGTCGACTACAAACTCGATTTTCCCCCGATCCCCGAACTCTCGCATATCGGCGCGCGCAATATCGTGCTGGGCGAGGGCGACGGGAAAATGGAGGGGAACCCCCTGATCGTCGGGAATATCCGGATGGGCTTCGGGCATTACCGCATCTCGATCGCGATGGCGTCCTGCGCCCGCGCGCTCGGGTTCACTCCCTACTGGCTCGACCTCGCTTCGTTCGACGCGACGGGATCCAAGATGATCCGCGAGCAGAACGACCTCTATTCGCTCGCCTCGCGCATCTCGCAGAAATCGCGGCTGTTCAACCGGCTGATCTGGGAGCCGCTCAACTCCGAGGGGTTTAAGAAGATCACCTACAACGCCAAGGATCAGAAGAACAGCGAACTTCTGGTCCCGCTCTTTTCGCACATCGACCGCGACGTCCCGTTTATCGCGACGCACGTCTGGCCGAGCCAGGCGGCGGTCCACGCCGGAATGACCCGCGTCGTCAACGCGATCCCCGACAACTGGCCGATGGGGCTGCATCTGTCCGAGGGCGCGATCCATACCGTGCAGACCCCGTTCGCCTATCTCGGGTACAAAACGCTCGACGGATTTGCCAAAACCCCCCTGAAAGGGATCCCGGAAAGCGACCTTCACGCGGTCGGCTGCTACGTCGATCACGAACTGCTCGTCAACCTGGAGGAGGACAACCGTCTCCGCAAAGAGCGGATCCGCTCGGGCGGACCGATCCGCATCCTGCTCGGCGTCGGCGGCGCGGGCGCGGGCGGAGATCTGTTCCTCGGGATGATCGAACACCTGATCCCCTACGTCGAACGCGGCGAGGCGACGCTCTTTCTGAACGCCGGCGACCACGCCGGGGTGTACGAACGCTTGAAAGCGAAGATCGGCTCGCTCGGCGGACTGCGCTGCTTCCGAAACGACTTCGAGGGGCTGAAACGCTACGCCGAAGAGATCCGGGAGGGCGAGGCGAAGGGCGTTACCCTGATCTGTGACGACGACATCTTCGCGGCGGTCTACGCGACCAACCTGCTGATGCCGGTCTCGGATCTTCTCGTCACCAAGCCGAGCGAACTCGCGTACTACCCGATCCCGAAACTCTTTATGAAGCACATCGGGGGTCACGAGGTCTACGGCGCGATCCACGGCAGAGAGTACGGCGACGCCACCGGCGAATACGCCGATCTGAACGGGCTCTGCCGCGCGCTCGACCGCCTGCTCTCCGACCGCGAGATCCTGCCGCACTTCTGCGACCGGATCACGGAGCTGAAGGGGCAGGGTTACTATGACGGCGGCTACCGCTGCGTCCGTCTTGCGGCGGGCACGGCGACCGAATAAAACCGCAGAAAACCGCACCGAAAAACCGCGAAAAACCGCACCGAAAAACCGCAAAAAACCGCGCAAAAAACCGCACCCGAAAAACCGCGCAAAAAACCGCGTCCGCACGCAACCGTGCGGACATTTTTTCGGCGTCTTTTCCCGCCGCGCTTGACTTTCCGCCGCAAGATGGTATAATAGGAACGACGGAAGCGCCGCGGCGGCAGAAGACCGCGCGGCGAAAGAAAGGGAGAAACGTATGAAAAACAAACTCGGTATTGCGGCGGCGTGTCTTTCGGGGGTCAAGGAGATCGACGCGCTCGACCTGATCCGCGACGTCGGCTTCGAGTCGGTGTTCTCGGAGGACAACGACCCGAAAACGGTGCTTGCGATCCGCGAAAAGTGCGACAGGTTGGGTCTTGTCTGCGACTCGCTCCACGCTCCGTGGCGCGGCATCAACGACATCTGGCTCGAGGGCGACGCCTGCAAGCCGCTCCTCGACGGGATCTACCTCTCGGTCGACGCCGCGGCGGGCGCGGGGATCCCCGCGATCGTGACCCACGTCTCGTCGGGCTGGTTCCCGCCGAAGATCTCGGAGATCGGCTACGAGCGTTTCGCCGCTTTGGTCGATTACGCCGAAAAGAAGAAGGTCAAACTCGCCTTTGAGAACCTGCGTCGGCTCGGGCATCTCGCGGTCCTGATGGATCTTTACGAGAGGAATCCGTGGGTCGGCTTCTGCTACGACTGGGGACACGAGCATTGCTACACCGAGACGGTGAAATACCTCGATTTCTACGGCGACCGCCTGCTCGTCACGCACATTCACGACAATTTCGGGCGCGACCACAACGATTATTACGCCGACCCCGACGCGCACCTGATGCCCTTCGACGGCAATATCGACTACGCCGATATTATGACGCGCCTGCGGAAGACCGACTACGCGGGGAGCTTGACGCTCGAACTCTTCCGCGAGGGCAAGTACGCAGAGACCCCCGACCGCGAGTACCTCGAGATCGCCTTCGAGCGGCTGCAGCGGATCGTCGCGCTCGGCAAGTAAGGAGAAACGATGGAAACCGTTATCTGGCTCGTCGCCTCGCTTGCGCTCCCCCTGATCCTTCTCGGCGTCGCGATCTTCGCGTGGACGCGCCGGACTCCGGTTTGGTTCTACGCGGGGATCCCCTCGCCGGAGGTTTCGGACGTCCGCGCCTTCAACCGCGCGAACGGGATCGCCTGGGCGCTTTTCTCGCTTCCGTTCTTCGCGGCGGCGGGGGTCGGCGTCGTTCATCGGCTCGCGGCGGCGGGGATCATCCTCGCGGGCTGCCTTTTCGGGATCCCGCTGCTCGTCTTTTCCTATCATAAGATCTGCAAAAAGTACGAAAAGGCCGAGTGACCCTCGCGCCGGAATCGAAAAAAAGAAGTCGTTCGCGGCAAACGCCGCGAACGACTTTTCGGTTTGAGAGGCGAGCCGCCCGTATTACTTTTCCGGCCAGACGAAGGTCGGGTTCAGGTCCTTTTCACCGTTGTCTACAAGCAGGTTTTGCCCCGACATTGAGCGGTTCTTGAGCGTGAGAAAGATCACCCAGTCGGCGATCTCGTCGAGGGTCGCCCATTTTTTCAAGGGCGTGACCGCCATGATCTTCTCCCACGCCGCGGGGTCGCGCGTCACGGGGGCGTTCGAGTCGGTCAGAACGCCGCCCGGCGAGATCGCGTTGACGGTGACGCCCCGGGGAGCGAGTTTGATCGCGAGGTTCTTCATATAGCCGAGCACCCCGGCTTTCGACGCGGCGTAGGCGGGAAACTCCTGCCCCGTAACGGCGGACGCCGAAGCGTTGAAAAGGATCGAACGAAGGGCGGGCGACGCGGCGTATTTCTCGGCGGTATTCATCGCGCCGACGAGGTTGGTCGCGATATCGTCGCCGTTCTGCGTCCCCGCGTTGACGAAAAGAATCTCGACGCCCTCAATCGCGGGGAGCGAGGCGGCGGAGCGCACGTCGGCGACAAAGTGGGTATAACGCGGGTGCGCGATCGAAGAGGGCAAAAGATCGATCCCGCAAACGTCGTGCCCGAGCGCAAGAAAACGCTCGGCGACGGCGCGCCCGATCCCGCTTGACGAGCCGGTGATCACAATTTTCATACCGAAACCCCCTCGTTTACGTCGATTTGCCCGGCACCCTCGCCGTTACTCTGGTTCAGGTAGGGGTCGGCGATCCCCTCCGCTTTCCAGCGCCGCGCGACCCGGTAGCCGAAGGGCGAGAAAACGATCTCGCAGAAGAGTTCCGCCCCCGCGCCGAGCAGCGAACAGGTGAAGCATTGCAGAAGCGTCCAGGAAAAACCGTCCCAGAAGATCGGGGCAAAGACCGTGAAGGTCAGGATCGCGAAGATAAAGTTGTCGAAGAACTGCCCGACGAAGGTTGAAACGTAGCAGCGGGTAAAAAAGGCGAGCCGCCCGTCGGGGTTCTTTTTGAACGCCCGTCCGATCCCGAAGTTCATAAAGTTGTTGAGGGTCGCCGAAGAGAGGAACGCGACCGTGCTGGAAAGCAGAATGAACCACGTCCCGCCGACCGTCTCGTTGAACGCCGAGAAGTCGGTCTCGGTCGGGATGATACTCACGATAAAGAAGAACAGGCAGGCGAGCAGGTTGACCCCGATCGCGAAGAACGAGAGTTTGGTCGCCGCCCTCGGACCGAAGGATTTGGTCACCACGTCCATACACAAAAACGACAGCCAGGACACGAGGATCCCGCCGTCGAGCGCAAGGTACTCCGACTGGTAGATCGTCTTGTTCGCCAGCAGATTCATCATCACGACCGACACCGCGAACAGCGTCGCGACGGTCGCCGGGATACAGCGGAACAGAAGCCGCGTATCCGCCCAATCGGATTTGATTTTGTTTTTCATTTTTTTCTCCTTGGTTTTGTTTTATAAAGCGAAGGATTTAGAGCCCGAACTCCGCTGATTTGCGCCCGCGCTCCGCGAACGCCCGATTATTATAGCACAACGGGAAGAAAAATGCAAGCCCCCGGGAAAGGCGTGCGCTTTGCGCCCGCGCGATATGTCGCCTTCGGCGACGCGATATATCCGCTCAAGCGGCGGATGCGATATGTTCTGCGCGTCTCGCGCAGAACGCGATATGCCCCGCCGCGTTCTTGCGGCGGGGCGCGAACGAGTCAGGATACGGTGGCGCCGAAGGGAGTGAGACCGAGTTTGGCGAGTTTGAAGCACTGTTTGCCGAAGGGGATGCCGATGATGGTGACGCACCAGAGGATCCCGGCGAAGAAGAAGCTGATCCCGAGCCCGAGCCCGCCGAAGATCAGCCAGATCACGTTGGCGATCGGATGCTTTCCGAAATCGGTTTTGACGTCCGTTCCCATCGGCCAGACAGAGAGCCGCGCGAGTTTGAAGCATTGCTTGCCGAACGGGATGCCGATGATGGTAATGCACCAGATAATTCCCGCGAGAAACCACGCGAGCGCCATCTCCAACCCGGAGAGAAGAAACCAGATCACGTTGCCGATCGTTTTCATTGTGTCATCCTTTCTTGTGTAAAGTTTGTTTTTGTATGTAAAGAGTTCTTTACAACCGCGGAACGGGGAGAGGTGCGGGCGCGGACTGGGGAAGGCGACCGCTGTGCGGTCGCGCGATATGTTTCGTGCCTGTGGCACTACACGCGATATGCTCCGCGCGATATGCAGGCGTGCCGGAGGCACGGCAAGGCGATCTTATGCCGCCCTGCGGTCGGCGTGATAATAGACCAAAAGCAAAGCGGAACGGCAAAGTGTCGGCTATAGAACCGCAAAACGGCGAGAAAGCGCCGTTTTGCTCTTCAATAATCCCTTATTGAAGTTCTTTGCCCCGCTTTCTGCGAAAGAAAGCGGGAAAACCCCCGTCGTTCTCTTAAAACCCGAAATACGCTTTCGCGTTTTCGTAGCAGATCCCGCGGACGATCTTACCGAGGGCGTCGAAGTCGGCGGGGTACTCGCCGTTCTCCACGAACGAGCCGAGCAGGTTGCAGAGGATGCGGCGGAAATATTCGTGCCGGGGATAGGACACGAAGCTGCGCGAATCGGTCAGCATCCCGACGAAGCATCCGAGCACGCCGAGGTTCCCGAACGCGCGGAGCTGCGCTTCCATCCCGTCGCGCTGATCGTTGAACCACCAGCCCGAGCCGAGCTGGATCTTCGATTTATAGGGCGCGCGCTGGAAATTGCCCATACAGGTCGCGAGGGTATAATTGTCGTTCGGGTTCAGCGAATAGAGAATGGTTTTCGGCAGTTCGTCGGTCTTGTCGAGCGCGTTCAGGAGCCGGTTGATATTCTCCGAGACCTTCGGATCGTTGATGCTGTCAAACCCCGCGTCCGCGCCGAGTTCGGCAAACGCCCGCTCGTTGTTGTTGCGGATCGCCCCGGTATGGATCTGGAGCGCCCAACCGCGCCGGGCGTACTCGCGCGCGCAGAACAGGATGACCGAGGTCTGATAAACCTCGGCGTCCTCGCGCGAGATCGTCTCCCCCGCGAGCGCGCGGGCGAAGATCGGAGCGGCGTCGCCTTCGGCGTAGGGCACGTAATCCAGCCCGTGATCCGAGAGCCGACACCCGTTCTCGTGGAAAAACTCGATCCGACCGCGCAGCCACTCCAGCAGCTCGCCGTAGGTCTTCGCGCCGGTCTTCTCAATATAGGGAAGGAAGGTATCCTTGTGGATGTTCACCGCCTTATCGGGACGGAACGCGGGCAGGACCCGGGTCTTCATCCCCGTCCCCTTGATCAGCCGATGCCAGTGCAGATCGTCCATGGGATCGTCGGTCGTGCAGATCACCTCGACGTTCGAGCGGGCGATCAGTCCGCGCGCCGTGTAGCCGTCGGACGCGAGCAGGGCGTTCGCCTTGTCGTAGATCCGCTTCGCCGATTCGGGGGTCAGCATCTCGTCGATCCCGAAATAGCGCTTCAGTTCGAGCTGCGTCCAATGGAGCAGGGGGTTTCCGATCGCGTGGGGGAGCATCGTCGCGTAGGCGAG
>CAMJDE010000030.1 GCA_946404295.1 uncultured Clostridia bacterium
GGGAACTACGCGTTCGTCGGCAGAAAGGCGAAGAAGAGAGATTTCCGCCGTCTCTGGATCGCGCGTATCTCGGCGCAGGCGAAGGTCTGCGGAATGAACTACTCGACGCTGATGCACGGGCTCAAGGTCGCGGGGATCGAACTGAACAGAAAGATGCTCGCCGAACTTGCCGTTTCCGATAAGGAAGCGTTCGCTTCCATCGCCGAGAAGGCGAAAGCGGCGCTGTAAAAAGCGGTCGCCGGATCCCGGCGAACCTCGACACGCAAACCGATCAAAAAAAACCGATCGGTTTGCGTGCTTTTTACATATTCGGACGACGCGTGACGCGTCTTAAACCTCTTCCGCGTTTTCAAAAACGCACAGAAACAACAGGATAAAGCAAGGCAGACGCGCAATTTGACGAAAAAAGGAATGAAAAGCGAAAGGAGATCGAAACGTGAAGAAAATCGTTTCCCGGAACAATCCCGAAACGCTGTTTGCGGCGTCGCTTTTTTCAAAAAAAGGACGGGAAGAAGCAGGACTTTTTCCCGCGGAGGGAGAGAAGCTTTTTCTGGAAGCCGCCAAACCCCAAAACCGGAACCGGATCGACCGCGTTTATCTCTCGGAGGAATCGGCTGAACGGTATCTGCCGCTCGTGTCCGACAAACTCGGACGCGATTTCGTTGAAGGAGACTCGCTCGTCGTCTTCTCCGAACCCGCCTTTGAAAAGATCGCGAGCGAAAAATCTCCGCAAGGCGTTATAACCGTATTGAAAACTATTGACTTTTCAAAAAAATATATTAAAATAAATAAGAAGGACTTTGACGACCTTTCGGGTCGCAGCGTTCTTGCGCTCGCCGGCGTGCGCGACCCCGGAAACCTCGGCGCCGTCGTCAGAAGCGCCGTTGCATTCGGGTTTACCGACGTCGTTCTGACCTCCGATTGCGTCGAGGTCACGAACCCGAAAACCGTCCGGGGGGCGATGGGCGGGATCTTTTCGGTCTCGTTTCGCGTCGTGGACGATTTCGGATCGTTCATTTGTTCTGCGCGAGACGCCGGACGGAGGATCTTTGCCGCCGAACTGCGCGAGGGAGCCAAACCGATCGGAGAGATCGGACTTTCTTCTTCGGATATCGTCGTGATCGGAAACGAGGGGCACGGCGTTCCGCCCGAGATCTCAAAACTCTGCGACGCGAGCGTCTATATTCCGATCTCGCCCGCCGCCGAATCGCTCAACGCCGCGGTTGCCGCGTCTCTATTCCTCTGGGAACAATCCAAAGCGGGGAAATGACCCCGGAAAGGAGCCGAGTTGGAACCGAACGTCAAATCCGTATGGGTCGGGCTCTGCCTGTCTCCCGCGTCTCGTTCGATCTCTTGTCTTGCGAAGGCGTTTTCGACGCCCGAAGAGATCTTTGACGCCGACGACGGAAGCATCGCCGACGCGCTCGGATCGCACCGCGGGGATATCCGCCGCCTTCTGCGCCGCGATCTTTCGGAGGCGGAGAAAACCGTCGCGTACTGCGCCTCCCACGGGATCTCGATCGTCACCTGGTTCGACGAGGATTATCCCGCTTCTCTCCGCGCGATCGACAAACCGCCCGCCATCCTGTTTCTTCTCGGCGACCGATCGCTTCTTGCAAGTCGGAAGACGGTCGGCGTCGTCGGAACCAGAACCCCGAGCGATTACGCCGCCCGGATGACCTTTGAGATCTCGTCGGATCTTGCGCGCGTCGGCGCCGTCGTCGTCAGCGGTATGGCGTACGGCATTGACGGCGTTTCCGCGGCAGGCGCGCTCTCGTCGGGCGGAAAAACCGTTGCCGTCGTCGGATGCGGGCTCGATCTGACCTATCCCGCAAGGCACGGAAAACTCCGGCGCGAGATCGAACGAAACGGTCTTGTCGTCAGCGAGTATCCCCCGGGCGCGCAGCCCGAACGGTTCCATTTCCCGGAGCGCAACCGCATCATCAGCGGTCTGTCGCTCGGCGTATTCGTCGCGGAAGGGACCCTGCAAAGCGGGGCGATGATTACCGCCGACTACGCCGAAAAGCAGGGGAAACATTTGTTCGCGCTTCCCGGTCGGCTGGATAACCCCTTTGCGGAGGGACCCGTCAAACTGATGCGCGACGGCGCCCGCCCCGTCGCCTGCGCCGACGATATTCTCGCAAAACTCGAGAACGAGTATCCCGGTACCTTTGATCTCTCGCTGCTCCTCTCCGACCGATCCGTCCTTGATTACGAAGAGGCGATCAGACGCTACGGCGTCGGTCTCTCTCCCCAAAAGGGCGGTTACGCCAAAGCGGTCAGCTCTCCCGAAACGCAGTCGACGGAACCGGAATCCGCGCCCGCGCCCGATCTTTCGGATTTTTCACCCGCGGAGAAAGCCGTCTATCTGGCGTTGGAATCCCCCCTTACGGCGGACGAACTCTCGTCCCTCGGCGTCGACCCGCCCGCCATCCTCGCGGCTCTCACTACGCTTGAGATCCGCGGCGCCGTTCGCTCTCTTCCCGGCGGAAGGTACGAACGCGGAAATTGAAACAGTACATTACGTCCGTTATTCGGATAGCACAAACGAAAGGATCCGGATCGCATCCGGAAAGTGAACATGGCAAATCTCGTTATCGTGGAATCCCCGGCAAAAGCATTGACGATCAAGGGCTATCTCGGCTCGGGATACAAGGTCGTCGCGTCGATCGGACACATCCGCGACCTCCCGAAGAGTTCGCTCGGAGTCGACATCGACAATCATTTCGAACCCCACTACATTAACATCCGCGGCAAGGGCGACGTGATCCGCCAACTCAAAAAAGAGGCGAAGAACGCCGGCAAGATCTTCCTTGCGACCGACCCCGACCGCGAAGGCGAGGCGATCTCCTGGCATCTGGCGCAGACGCTCGGCATCCCGGAAGACAAGGCGTGCCGCGTCACCTTCAACGAAGTGACCAAAAACGCCGTGAAAACGGCGATCAAGACCCCGAGAAAGATCGATCTGGATCTGGTGAACTCTCAGCAGGCGCGCCGCATCCTCGACCGGATCGTCGGTTATAAACTCAGCCCCTTCCTTTGGAAGAACGTCAAGAGCGGTCTTTCCGCCGGACGCGTCCAGTCGGTTGCGACCCGTCTGATCGTCGACCGTGAAAACGAGATCAGAAGTTTCACGCCGCAGGAATACTGGACGGTCGACGTCACGCTCGAAACCGAGCGCGGCGAGAAACTCGACGCCCGGTTCTACGGAAGCCGCAAGACCAAGGCGACCCTTTCGACCGAAGCCGACGCGAACAAGATCGCCGACGCCGTCAAAGCGGGGCAGTTCTCTGTCCTGTCGGTCAAGCGCGCGCAAAAGGTCAAACAACCCGCCGCCCCTTTCACCACCTCGACGATGCAGCAGGAAGCCGCGAAGAAACTCGGCTTCCAGTCCAGTCGGATCATGAAGGTCGCGCAGGAACTCTACGAAGGCATCGACCTCGGACCCGATCTCGGCGGCGTACAGGGTCTGATCACCTATATGCGTACCGACTCGCTCCGCGTGTCGACCGTCGCGCAGGAAGCGGCGCTTTCGACCATCCGCGAGCAGTTCGGCGACGATTATCTTCCCGAGACGGCGCGCGTCTACCGCTCGAAGGCAAACGCGCAGGACGCGCACGAAGCGATCCGCCCCTCGGACGTTTCGATCACCCCGAAATCGGTGCGCAAGATCCTCTCGTCTGATCAGTATCGGCTCTATAAGCTGATCTGGGAGCGCTTCGTCGGCAGCCAGATGGCGCCCGCCGTGTTCGACACCGTTCTGATCGAGACCGAGTGCGCCGGCTACGTTTTTCGCACCAGCGGATACAATCTCCGCTTCCCGGGCTTCCTCGCTCTCTCGGACGGCGCGGACGGTATGCCCGACGACGAGGACGAAACCGAGGTCGCCTCTCTTTCGATTTCGCAGATCCCCGATCTGAAAGTCAAGGAGAAACTCTCGCTCGGCGCGTTCCTTCCCACGCAGCATTTCACCGAGCCGCCCGCCCGCTACAACGACGCGACGCTCGTCAAACTCTTCGAGGAGACCGGGATCGGTCGCCCCAGCACCTACGCCACGATCATCACGACCATCATCTCGCGCAGCTACGTCAAGCGCGAAGGGAAGTCGCTCGTGCCTACGCCGCTCGGCGTCGTGACGACCGAACTGCTTGAAAAGAACTTTCCCGAGATCGTCGATCAGGACTTTACCGCGCAGATGGAAGATCAGCTCGACGGCATCGAGAACGGCGGAACCACCATCGAGGGCGTCCTCGGCGCCTTCTACCGCAACTTCTCGACCGAACTGACCAAAGCCGACAGTCAGGTCGAAAAGACCGAGATCGAGGTCCCGGCGGACGTTTCCGAGTACGTCTGCGAGCGCTGCGGCGCGCAGATGGTCTACAAGAACGGTCGGTTCGGCCGCTTCCTCGCATGTCCGAACTATCCCGAGTGCAAGAATACGAAGGCGGTCGATAAGGACGGAAAACCGATCGAGCGCGAAAAAACCGCACCGGTCGTAGCCGACTTCAAGTGCGAACTTTGCGGCGGCGATATGATCGAGAGACAGGGAAGATTCGGCACCTTCTTCGCCTGCGCGAATTATCCGAAATGCCGCTTCACCAAGCAGAAAACCACCGAGATCGACGTTCCGTGCCCCGTCTGCGGGTCGAAGATCGTCATCAAATTCGGCCGTGCCGGACGCAAATTCTACAGCTGTGAAAAGTATCCCGAGTGCGGCTTCTCCTCGTGGGATCTGCCGCTTTCCGAAAAATGCCCCGACTGCGGCGAGCCGCTCTTTTACCGCAAGTCGAAAAACCTCGTCCTCTGCCGCAACAAGGATTGCGGATATAAGAGAGAAGAGGAATTGCAGGTCGATCCCGAATGAAGCCGATCCGAGTGATCGGCGCGGGGCTTGCGGGCTGCGAGGCGGCGTGGCAGGCAGCGCGTCTCGGCGTGCCCGTCATCCTCTGTGAAATGAAGCCGACGCGCTACTCTCCCGCGCACAAGTATCCCGGTTTTGCCGAACTGGTCTGCTCCAACTCGCTCCGCTCCGCGCAGCTCTCGAACGCCGTCGGGCTTCTCAAGGAGGAGATGCGGCGGCTCGGGTCGCTCGTGATCGGATGCGCCGATCAAACGCAGGTCCCGGCGGGCGCCGCGCTCGCCGTCGATCGGGAACGGTTTTCCGATCTGATCACCGAAAGGATCAAGGAGAATCCCCTGATCACGGTGATCTCCGAAGAGGTCGAAGAGATCCCCTCCGACGGCGTGACCGTCGTCGCGACGGGTCCGCTCACCGACGGGAAAATGGCGGGGGCGATCTCGGATCTGTTCGGCGGCGACGAACTGTCGTTTTTCGACGCCGTGGCTCCGATCGTCGAGGGCGACAGCGTGGATCTTTCGGTCGCGTATTTTGCCTCCCGCTACGGGAAGGGCGAGCCGACCGATTACCTGAACTGTCCGTTTACCCGTGAGGAATACGACGCTTTTTACGAAGCGCTTCTTCACGCGGAACTCGCCCCGCTTCACGACTTTGACGCCGAGGCGCAGAAAGAGTTGACCGTTTTCGAGGGCTGTATGCCGGTCGAGGTCATGGCGAAACGCGGATACGATACGCTGCGTTACGGACCGATGAAACCGATCGGGCTCCCCGATCCGAGAACCGGGCGAGAACCCTACGCCGTCGTGCAGCTCCGGCGCGAGAACGCCGCGGGCACGATGTATAATCTCGTCGGTTTTCAGACGCATCTGACCTACGGAGAGCAGAAGCGGGTATTCGGGATGATCCCCGGGCTTCGGGACGCGTCCTACGTCCGTTTCGGCGTGATGCACCGCAATACCTATATCCACTCGCCGGGTCGCCTGTCGCCGCAGTACGAAACGACCTCGCGAACGGGGCTCTTCTTCGCCGGGCAGATGACCGGGGTCGAGGGGTACGTCGAATCGGCCTCGTCGGGGTTGATCGCCGGGGTATCTGCGGCGCTCCGCGCGAGGGGAGAGAAACCGACCGGTTTTCCCGCGTCGACCGTGATCGGCTCGCTCGGTCACTACGTCGCGGAGGGAACGATCGGAAAATTTCAGCCCATGAACGCGAGTTTCGGGCTGCTTACGCCGCTTGCATACAAGGTCAAGGGCGGAAAACGGAAACGCAACGACGAATACGCAAACCGTTCACTTGAGATGATCGGCGAACTCAACGCCCGCCTCTTCGGTGACGCTGAAAAGGAAGTGTGAAACTTGAAAATACTGATTGACGTGATGGGATCCGATCTCGGTCCGGCAGAATTGCTCCGCGGGGTCGTTTCCGCCGCGTCGCATTACGACGCCGAACTCTGTGCCGTAGGGCAAAGCGAGGAACTCAACAGAATCGCGAAGGAGCAGTCGATCGACCTTTCGGGGATCTCGCTCCTCGACGCCCCCGACGTGATCACGATGGAAGACAAGCCGATGTCGGTCATCCGCGAGAAGAATCACTCGTCGATGGCGAACGGTCTGCGCGCGCTCTCGCACGGGGAGGCGGACGCGTTCGTCAGCGCGGGAAACACCGGCGCCCTGATCACGGGCGGCACGATGATCGTCCGACGGATCCGCGGCGTGATGCGCGCGGCGATCGGCACGCTCTTCCCGTTCTCCGCGCCCGTGCTTCTGCTTGACTCCGGCGCCAATCTCGACGTCACGCCCGCCCACCTTGAACAGTTCGCCTTCATCGGATCGCTCTATATGAAGCAGATGTTCGGGATCGAATCTCCCCGCGTCGGTTTGCTCAACAACGGCACCGAGGAGACCAAGGGCAATCAACTCCAGATCGACACCTATCAACTTCTGAAATCCATGGACGGCATCAATTTCGTCGGCAACGTTGAGGCGAAGGCGATCCCCTTCGGGGTCTGCGACGTCGTCGTGACCGACGGTTTCACCGGAAACCTGTTTCTGAAGACCGTCGAGGGGATGGCGAAATATATGTCGCACAATCTCAAAGAGATCTTCGAGACCAATCTTCTGACCAAGTTCTCCGGGCTTCTGATCCGCGACCGCTTCGCCAGTTTCAAGGAGGCGTTCAGCGCGACCAAACACGGCGGCTCGCCGATCCTCGGGCTCCGCGCCCCCGTCGTCAAGGCGCACGGTTCGTCCAACGCCCGCGCGATCGAGAGCGCCGTCGGACAGGCGATCCGGTTTGCGGAGGGGAATTTCAACGAACAGATCGAGGCGTTCTTTGCCGAACGCCCCGCCGAAGAACAACAGAACGAAAACTGACAAGAGCCGAAGAAGAAAGGGGGAGCCGGTATGTCCGCCGGACGCGACGTCAAAGAACTGGAAAAACTGATCGGATACCGCTTCCGCGATCCCGGTCTTTTGGTCGGCGCCTTGACGCACTCCTCCTACGCCAACGAAATGAAGGGGAAGATCCCCGGCGTCACGTCGAACGAACGGCTCGAGTTTCTCGGCGACGCTGTGCTCGAGGAGATCGTCACGAGATACCTCTTTTCGACCCGTCCCGACGAGGGTGAAGGCAATCTGACCCGGATGCGCCGGACCCTGGTCTGCGAGGAGACCCTCGCGGCTGCGGCGCGGGCGATCCAACTCGGCGACTTTCTGTTCCTCGGACACGGAGAGGAAATGCAGGGAAGCCGCGAACTCCCCTCGATCCTTGCCGACGCGCTCGAGGCGCTTTTCGCCGCCGTCCGGCTTGACGGCGGGATCGACGAAGCCGAGAAACTGATCCGTCGGATCGTTCTTTCGCGCGATTGTTCCGACGCCGACTATAAAACGCGGCTGCAGGAGCTCGTTCAGCAGGACGGGATCGAGGAACTCTCCTATCGCGTGATCCGTGAGGACGGACCCGAACACAACAAAGTGTTCGAGGTCGAGGCGATGATCAACTCCAACCCCGTCGGTCGCGGAACGGGAAAAAGCAAGCGCGAAGCCGAGCAGAACGCCGCAAAAGAGGCGCTCTCGCTCTTCGGATTTCACCTGTAAACGTCACAACCACAATACGGAAGGATATACAAATGTATCTGAAGTGTCTGGAATTGCACGGATTCAAATCGTTTCCGAACCGCACGGTCCTGACCTTTGAAAAGGGGACGACCGTCATCGTCGGTCCGAACGGAAGCGGCAAGTCCAACCTCTCCGACGCGATGCGCTGGGTGCTCGGCGAGATCTCGAGCAAAACGCTGCGCGGTACGAAGATGGAGGACGTCATTTTCGGCGGAACCAACGATCGGCGCCCGATGGGATTTGCCGAGGTTTCGGTCACATTTGACAATTCGGACAAGGACAACCGAATCAATCTCCCCTACGAGGAGATCACCGTTACCAGACGGTATTTCCGCGCGGGGGACAGCGAATATATGATCAACCGCAAGCCCTGCCGCCTGCGCGATATCACCGAACTGTTCCTCAACACGGGTATCGGGCGCGAGGGCTATTCGATCGTCGGTCAGGGACGCGTCGCCGAGATCATCTCGCGCAAGAGCGAGGATCGCCGCAACATCTTCGAGGAAGCCGCGGGGATCGCGAAATATCGGCTGAACAAGAAGGAAAGCGAACGCAAACTTGCCGCGACCGAGATCGATATGAACCGCATCCGCGACATCGTAGGCGTATTGGAAAAGCGCGTCGGTCCGCTTGCGCGCGACGCCGAGAAAGCGAAGAAATATCTCGCCGTCATGGAGGAGAAGAAGGCGATCGACGTCTCCCTCTGGCTCTACGACACCGAGAAGATCATGGAGGATCTCAAAAAGGCGGAGGATCGCTTCAAACTCTCATCCAAGCAACTTGAGATCGTGACCGAGACGATAGGCGACCTCGAACGGCAGCTCGACGATCTGGAGAAGGAAACGACCCGGAACCGTATCCGCTCCGAAGAACTGGTCAATCAGATCCAGGCGGTGCGCGACCGTCTCCACGCCCTCGACAAACGCAACGACGTCATCGGGACCGATATCTCGAACCTGGAGGACCGCATCCGGCTCGCAAACGACAGGATCAACGAGATCAAGGGGCAGAAGGGGTCGCTCTCCGAGGAACGCGAAGGAGAGGAAAAGAAACGCGCGCTCCTTGAAACCGAACTGAAAAACAGACAAACCGAGAAGGACGAGGCGTTGGAAACGCTCCGCAAGACGACCGAACTCCTCGCAGAAATGGATCGGAAACTCGAAGAGATGCTGACCGAACTGAACGACGTGAAGGGTCAGGCGGTCGACTATCGCGCGCGCATCGAGATCCTGCAAAAAGCAGAATCGTCGGCGGGCTCGCAGGACGAAACGATGCTTTCCGAGATCCGGAAATACAAAGAAATCGACGAAAAACTCAAGGCAGAAGCCGAAAGATGCGATCTTGCCGCCGCCGGTTTCCGCACCAAGATCGAGGAGACCGAACGCCTTATCACCGAACTTTCCGAGGACGTTTCGGACCTCGAAAGCGACCGTGACGAGGTGAAACAGAAACTGAACGACGCCTACGTCAGACAGTCGTCTACCCTTGAAAAAGCCAAGTCGCTCGAAAACCTCGAACTTCATTTTCAAGGTTACGGCGCGACGGTTCAGTTCATCATGTCCGAGTACGAAAAGGGGACGATGGACTTCGGAAAGACCTATTTCGGAACCATCTACGGTCCGCTTTCGCAGTTGATTTCGATGGACGAACGCTATCACGTCGCGATCGAGACGGCGCTGGGCGGGAATATCCAGAACATCGTCGTCGACGACGACGAAACGGCAAAGGCGGTCATCCGCCATCTGCAGAAGAACAACGCCGGTCGCGCGACCTTCCTGTCGGTGTCGACCATCCGCGCGCAGTCGGAGCCCGACGAGGTGCGGCAGGCGGCAAATTATACCGGGTATATCGACCTCGCCGACCGCGTCGTCCGTTCGGACGATCAGTTCCGCGAGATCGTCGGCTGGTATCTCGGGCGTACCGTCGTATTCGACACGCTCGAACACGCCCTCGCCTGCTCTCACGCGCTGCGCTCCCGCGTCAGGATCGTTACCCTCGACGGTCAGATCATCAACGCCGGCGGCGCCATCACGGGCGGTTCGGTCCGGACGTCTGGCATCCTCTCGCGTTCCTCCGAGATCGAGAAACTGAAAAACGACGCCAAGGAACAGGGAAAAGCCATCCGGAAACTCGAAGAGGAACTCGCCGATATCGAAACCGATCTGCAGGCAAAACGCCAGTCGCTGAAGGACAACGAGCAGAACCGCGATCTTTTGCTTACGATGTCGCGGACGCAGTTTGCCGATCTCGACCGCGCGAACGCCAATCTCGAGGCGAACCGCCGCCTGCTTGAAAAACTCTCGTCCGACCTCGAAACCCTGCGCACCTCGCGCGAGGAGAGCGTAGCCGAGCGCAAACGCCTGCAGAAGGCGCTGATCGAAGCCGAGGAGAAAGCCGAACGGCTGAACGCCGAGCGCAACGCCTACCATATCAAGCGCAACGGCGTCGACGATCGGAAGAACGACGAGACCGAGGAGATCAACCGTCTGAATCTTGCGATCGCGGAAACGGCGAAGGATATCGAGGCGGCGGATCAGATGATCCGTTCGTTTGACGACCGCGCCGAAACCGCGTCTTCCGAGATCGAGGCGCAGAACGCCCTGATCGAGGGATACAACACCCGGATCGGAGAACTGAAGCAGGAAGCGGAAGCAAACCGCCTCGACCACAAGGACGTCGAAGCCGAACTTTCCCGCGTGACGGGAAACCGGGAAGGCGTCGACACTGATCTGCAGGTCTTTGAGAAGCGGACGGGCGAACTCCGCCAGAAGATCAAGAACAAGAACGACGAAAAGGAACTGTGCTACCGCGCCAACGTCACCGACGACGCCAAGCGCAAGGATCTGCTCGCGGAACAGGAACGGCTGGGCTCGCGGCTCTGGCAGGAATACGAGATCTCCTACGAGGAGGCGGTCGCGCTCAACTATCCGCCCGTGACCAAGGAGAACCGTCCCGAACTCGCCGCCCGCCTGACCACGCTTCGCGGAATCATCAAGAGCATCGGTCCCGTCAACCCCGGCGCCGTTATGGAATACGACGCCGTCAAGGAAGAATACGAGACCAACAAGGCGCAGCTCGACGATCTCGAGACGTCCTACAAAGAGATCCTGAACGTGATCTCCAGGCTCGAAACCGAGATGAAACGCACCTTCCTCGAGGTGTTCAACAAGATCAACGAGAACTTCGGCGTCGTGTTCCGCGACCTTTTCGGCGGCGGAACGGCGGAACTGTCGCTCTCGGATCCCGAGGACGTGCTCAATACCGGGATCGAGATCAAGGCGGCGCCTCCCGGAAAGATCATCAAGAATATGGCGCTGCTCTCGGGCGGCGAGCAGACCTTCGTCGCGATCGCGCTCCTGTTCTCGATCCTGAAGGTCAATCCCACGCCGTTCAGCATCCTCGACGAGATCGAGGCGGCGCTCGACGAGGTCAACGTCTACCGCCTCGGCGAATACATCAAGCGTTCGTTCCCCGAGACGCAGTTCATCCTGATCACGCACCGTCGGGGCACGATGGAGATCGCCGACCGCCTCTACGGCGTCACGATGCCCGACCGCGGCGTGTCGAAGGTCATTCCGCTTGACGTAAACGAGATCGAAAGCAAACAGAAGGAGTTATTCGATGGGGTTCTTTGAGAAACTGAAAGCCGGACTTTCCAAAACCAAAAAGGCGCTCTTCGGCGGGATCGAGGACCTTTTCAAGCGTTTCCGCCGCGTCGACGAGGAACTCTTCGACGAACTCGAGGAACTTCTGATCACCTCCGACGTCGGGGTCGAAACGACCGAAGAACTGCTCGACGCGCTGCGCGAGCGGGTCAAGGAAGAAAAAATCCGCGAGCCCGAGGAGATCAAAAAGATCCTGTACGCCGAACTCCGCGCGATGATCGGGGAGGGCGACGGACTGCACCTGTCGACCAAACCTTCCGTCATCCTCGTCATCGGGGTCAACGGGGTGGGCAAGACCACCTCGATTGGCAAGATGGCGGCGGAACTGAAAAGTCAGAAGAAAAAAGTCATCGTCGCCGCCGCCGACAGATCGACAAATGTTGCCGTTG
>CAMJDE010000031.1 GCA_946404295.1 uncultured Clostridia bacterium
ATCTTGGGCTCGAGCAGCCGGTAGAGTTCGCCCCGCGCGCTCATATCCTTCAGCAGCTGCGGGTCGCTTGCCGGCGCCGTCAGGTTGACGAGCGAGAAAGCGAGCAGTCCGAACGAACTCGTCCCGGCGTTGCGCGGGATCTTGAACCCCGGCGTGACCGTCCCGGTCACCTCGATCCGGAGCACCGCCGACCGCCCGAGCGAATTGTCGCGGACGATCGAGGTGATCGCCCCGATCAGCTCGGAGTCGTTCTTCATCGCGGAGACGTCGATCGTGCGCGAGAGACACCGCACCGTTCCCAGTTCCAGCCGCTTGACGTGCAGGCGGCGCGCCCCGGCTTCCTCCGTCACCGTCAGCAGGTTGGCTCCGCCGACCTGCTCGTTTTCATATCCGCGCGATTCGAGCCATCCGCTGTACCCGACGACGCTCCCGCCGATCTCGAGGACCGAGGGATCGGGGCGCCCGGACAGCGCGATGTAGTCGGCGCCGACCGAGACGATCTCGGTGTTGTCGGGGATCTCGCGCCGATAGCCGAGCAGGATCAGGATCTCCTGCTCGTCCTTTTTCGAGAGGGTCGGAAAGGCGGCGGATTCCTCTCCGCGCTCGCCCGAAGCGCGCCCGGTCACCGAGACGCCGATCTCGTCGAACGAGAAGGTCTCGTATTCCCCGGCGCCGAACACCCGCACGTTCTGCGGGAAGCGCCCCGAGGCGTAAAACGACTTTTTCCCGGCGGGATCCGCCCCCGCGGGCAGGATCACGAACCGGCACGCCGGGCAGGAACGGAACCCGCGGAGCAAAAGACCCGCCGTCTCGTCCGACAGGTCGTCCGCATCGAACAGGTTGCCCGAGATCAGGGCGAGATGCACCTTCTGATCGCGGATGGTCTGCATCGCGCGCTCGAAGGTCTCGCGCTGCAGGCGTCTGCGCTCCGCGCTCTTTTCGGGGGCGGGCGAGAGGAACGGGCTTCCGAAGAACACGTCCCCGAAATGCAGGATCCTGACCTCGCCGAACTGCGTCGCTTCGCTCATTTCGCTTCTCCTTCCGGCAACTTTCGCCGTTTTCTTATTCCTTTACTCAGTATAGCATACTTTTCGCGCCCGCGCAAGAGAGACGCCCGAAGAATTATAAAAGTTTCTCGCTTTCCTCTTGATTCGACAAGCGCGATGTGCTACAATAGGTATAGAAAACAAACGATATTCCGGGGCAGACGTTTTTCGTCGTCTGCCGACGAAAAAGGGGGAAGATCCGGGAATGCTCGCGATGGCTGTCCGAAACACGAGAAAACTGATCCGGGAGCGGTCCGCCGCCGACAACGTGCGGCTGGGTCGGTTCTTCACGAAGCGCGAAACGGCGGCGAAAATGGCGTCGATGTTCACCTTCCTCGAGACCAAGCCGCTGATGGAGATCCTCGACCCCGGCGCGGGGACGGGGATCCTTTCCGCCGCGCTGCTCGAGGCGGTGTGTCTCGGGCGGGCGGCGCAGGAAGTGCGGCTCGTCTGCTACGAGAACGACGCGCTCTATCTCCCGATGCTGAAAAACAACCTCGAACGGCTCCGCCGCCGCGCGAAGCGCGAGCACGGCGTGAAGGTCGCAATCGAGGTGCGCGAAGAGAACTTCCTTTTGGCGCCCCACCCCGACGAGGGCGACGCCTACGACTGCGTGATCATGAACCCGCCGCGCGAACTGCTCCCCCACGGCGCGCCCGAAACGCTCCCCGCCGAAGACCTGCTTTCCTCGCCCAAGATCGACGCCTGTTACCTCTTTCTCGCCGCCGCCGCGCTGCGGCTGAAGGACGAGGGGCAGCTCGTCGCCTGTCTCCCCGTCGGGTTTGCGACCGGGGTTTCGCTCTCGCGGCTGCGCGAATGGCTCTTCGACGACTGCCGTCTCTCAGGGATGCACCTCTTTCGCTCGGGGAAGGGACTGAAAAAGGACTTTCTGCTCTCGATGAAAAAGACCGACGAGCCGGGCGAACCGATCGCCGTCTCGGTCTCGCGTGAAAGCGACGAGGACGGCACCCTGACCGATACGCTCCCCCCGCTCCCCTATCCGATGATCGTCCGCGAGGGGGGCGCGGGTCTGCTCCTGCTCCGCGACGCCGACGACCTGACCGTTTTGCGCCGGATGGCGGCGATGCCGCGCCGCTTCCCCGACTACGGGCTGAAGATGAAGACCGGATTGACCCTTCCCTCGCGCTATCCCGATCTCCTCTCGGACAAGCCCGAGCCCGGCGCCGTCCCGCTGATCCACCCGCGCTCGCTCGGATCGGGGCGCGTCACCTTCCCTGCGAAGGGACTGCACGGGCAGTTCATCCGCCCCTCGATCCCCAGTCTGATCCAGAAGAACCGCAATATGCTCTTCTTAAAACGCTTTCCCGCCAAGACCGATCCCCGCAAACTGATCTGCGCCGTCTATATGGCGTCGCAGGCGGGCGGCTACCGCTTCATCTCGACCCACAACAAACTGAACTACGTCGACCGCGAGGGCGACGAGATGGACGCGCCCTTCCTCGTCGGGCTCTACGCCGCCCTGTCGGGGACGCTCTACAACCGCTACGTCTCGATCATCAGCCGCTCGGAGCAGATCAACGCGACCGAACTTTCGGACCTTCCGCTCCCCGACGAAACCACCCTCCGCAAGATCGGTTCGCAGCTTCTTTCGATGCGGCGACTCGACCCCGAGGCGTGCGACTACGTATTCGAGGCGGCGATGAAGGGGAACAAATAACGGGGGTTTTCTCTCCCGCCGGGGCAAAACCCCGCTCCCGCCGCCGCCGCTTCCCGACCCTCGCGCCCCGTTCCGGGGACGGTCCCGTGCCGCCGCCCGGCGCTCTCCTCGCGTATGAATAAAAAAATGAAAAAAACACTTGCATTTTTCGTCGGGTTGTGGTAAAATACTCATACTGTAAATTCAACCGAACCGAAAAGCCGCTGTTTTTCCGGTTCACGGAGGTTTCGTTATGCCTGTTGTCGCCTACTATATTCTGATGGGAGTGCTCCTCGTGATGGGGGCGTTCCTGATCGTCGCCGTCCTGATGCAGCACGGCAAGGATCACGGTCTTTCCGGCACGATCGCCGGGGGAGCAGAGACCTTCTTCGGGAAGGATAAGGGGACCCGGATCGACCGTATGCTCGGCAGACTGACCACGATCGTCGGCATCATCTTCGTCGTGATCGTTATCGTGGTTTACGTCGTTCAGCCCGACTACTCTTCCGACTACGCCAACGTGGAACTCTGGCAGGGGAACTCCTCCTTCTGGAACGCCATCAACGGTTAAGCCGGATACCGAAACGCGGCGGGAGCGCTTGTCAGCCCCCGCCGCTTTTTTTGCCCGAACCGAAAGAGAAGAAACGATGAAACGAACCAACCCGAAACGGGGTCGCCGCCCGTCCGCCCGACCCCCGTTTTCCGCCCGGAAGAAAGCCGCGCCCCGCACGGGGCGCAAAAGCCCGCTTGCCCGCTCGTCGCCGAGCCGCGCGAAAACGCGCACGGCGGAGGGGGTCTTTTCGGGTACGGCGCGCGGGTTCGGGTTCGTTTTGCCCGACGGCGCGGAGGGGAAACCGAACGCCGATATCTTCATTCCCGCGGACAAGACCGGGGGCGCGCTCGACCTCGACCGCGTGGCGGTGCGCTTCCGTCCCGGCTTTGAAAACCGCACCGAGGGCGAGGTGACGGCGATCCTCTCGGAGGGGCGAAAGACCCTGATCGGCGTGCTCGTTTCGGGGCGTCCGCTCGCCTTCGGTCGGCACGCTTCGCGCGATCGGTTCCGCTCCGGCTGGTACCTGATCCCCGACGACGGGAAGATCCCGGGCGAGTTCCCGGTCCGTCCGTCCCCCGACGCCGATCCCGGCGATCGGGTCGAGATCACGCTTCCCGGACGGCGGGGGGGCGCTTGCGAGATTTCCCGTGTTTTCGGGCGCGCGACCGACCGACGCGCCAACTGCGACGCGATCCTCGCGGGCGCGGGGATCGAGACCGAGTTTGACCCCTCCGCTCTGCGCGAAGCCGAACTCGTCTCGCGCGAACCGATCGGGCGCGAGGGGCGCCGGGATCTGACGAAGAACCTGATCTTCACGATCGACGGCGCCGACGCGAAGGACCTTGACGACGCGGTCTCGCTCGCCGCTCTCCCGGGCGGCGGGTGGCTGCTCGGGGTGCATATCGCCGACGTGTCCTCCTACGTCAAGCCGGGCTCCGCGCTCGAAAAGGACGCCTTCCGGCGCGGGACTTCGGTCTATTTCGTCGACCGGGTCGTGCCGATGCTCCCGGTCGCGCTCTCGAACGGCGCCTGCTCGCTGAACCCGAACGAGGACAAGCGCGCCCTCTCGGCGTGGATCACGCTTTCAAAGGACGGCTCGATCATGGGTTGTGAATTGGAAAAGACGGTGATCCGCTCCCGCGTGCGCGGGGTGTACGATGAGGTGAACGCCCTCTTTTCCGACGGCGAAAACTCGCCCTTTTATCCGAAATACCGCGCCGTCTACCCCGCCCTTCTCCGGATGCGGGAACTCTATCGCCTGCTCGAAAAGCGGAGCGCGGCGCGCGGTTCTCTCTCGCTCGACCGACCCGAACCGATCTTTACGCTCGATGAGGGCGGCGATCCGGTCGACGTTTCGCTCCGCTCGCGCGGGGACGCCGAAAAGTTGATCGAGCAGTTTATGCTGACGGCGAACGAGGCGGTCGCGACCCTGCTCCGCGAGCGCGGGATCCCCTGCGTGTATCGGATCCACGAGGACCCCGACCCCCTGAAACTCGCCGCCTTCAAGCGGGCGGCGGCGCACCTCGGGCTCGACGTTTCGGGGATCGATCCCGCCGACCCGGGCAACTGTTCGTTTGCGCCCCTGCTCGCCGACGCCGCCGCGCACGGCATTGCGGAGCAGATCTCGCTTTCGCTGCTCCGCGCGATGGCGAAGGCGCGCTACGAGGACCGACCGAGCCGCCATTTCGGGCTCGCGATCGATCTCTACTGTCACTTCACTTCCCCGATCCGGCGGCTCGCGGACCTGGCGACGCACCGGATCATCTCGGAGGTTCTGCTCGGCTCCGCGTCTCCCCGCCGCTTTGCCGGGTTTGCCCGCGACGCCGCGCAGGCGGCGACCGCCGCCGAACTCCGCGCCCTCGACGCCGAGCGGAAGATCGAGGCGACGTACAAGGCGCTCTGGCTCGAAAAGCGTATCGGCGAGGTGTTCCCCGCCCGCGTTTCGTCGCTCACCTCTTTCGGGTTGTTCGCGGAACTCGACAACACCTGCGAGGGGATGATCCCGCTGCACGATCTGCCCGGGGTGTATATTTATAACGAACTCGATATGGCGCTCGTCGGGGGGAAGATCACCTTCCGGCTCGGCGACCGTCTCACCGTCCGCGTGGAGGAGGTCGACCCGCTCGCGGGGCGCGTGCGCTTCTCGCTCGTCTGACCGCTTTTCGCGGGTTCTGTCCCGCTTTTCATCTCTTCGGATAGGGGGTTTTCAGTTGGAACCGAACAAAACCTGCTGCTTTACGGGGCATCGGCTGATCCCCGCGGGCGATCTGCCCCTCGTCGCCGCCGCGCTCCGGCGAGAGATACTCCGGCTCTGCCGCGAGGAGGGGGTCGTGACCTTTCTTTCGGGCGGCGCCCTCGGCTTCGATACCCTCGCCGCCGAGACGGTGCTCGACGTCGCCCGCGAGGTGCCCGGGATCTCGCTCGTGATCGTGCGGCCCTGCGCGGATCAGGCGCACGGCTGGAGCGCGCGCGATACCGCCCGCTATGAGAGCGCACTCGCCCGCGCAAGCGAGGTCGTCACCCTCGCCCCCGCTTACCGCCCCGGCTGTATGCAGGCGCGCAATCGCTACCTCGTCGACCATAGCTCGGTCGTGCTCTGCTACCTCACCGAACGCTCCGGCGGCACCGCCTATACCGTCCGCTACGCCGTCTCGCGGGGGCTTCCGATCATCAACACCGCCCCCGCGCAAACCGATCTGCTCTCCGGGTTGTGAGAGGACGAGGGGAGACGGGAGTTTTTCCCGCTTTCTTTCGGAGAAAGCGGGGCAAAGAACTTCAATATGGGATATTGAAGAGCAAAACGGCGTTGCGACGCCGTTTTGCGGTTTCAAAAACGGGACAAATGGATCATTCCTGCCGTCCCGTTTTTTGTTGTTGTCCCGTACTATTGATTTGTATGCGAAACAATGCTATACTAAAGAAAAAGCGCTTTAAAAAACCGTGGGAGAAAACAAGATGAATGTGAAAAAAAGGTTTTCAAAAGATCCAAAAACCGCCGTCGTCTCTATCGAAGACTTTTTCAGCACTTTTTTAAGCGGTCCGAGTTTCAAACAACTATGGATAGGTGAAACTCCCCCCGAAATGGGAAGCACTTACTACAAGTTCACCCCGCAATATCTACTACGGATCGTATACGGGTACTCCATTACAAACTTCGGTCTGGGGTGTAAAGAAAAACTCGAAACGATCGAGGTTGCATATAGAGACGGCAAAACAGAATATGAGTTGCTTGACAAGACGATCGGTGTTTTAAAAGAAAAAGCCACGTCTTCTAATGCAAACAAAGCCAAAAATCCCCCGCCCGTCTGGTTGGAACTCTGGAAAGATTTTTTGCCGGAGTACCAAAAAAACGCCGCTCCTTTAATCAAGCCGTTTTCTTCTTTCTTACAGAATACAGGTTATCAAACGTCTATTGAAGAATACAAAAACGATTATTTGGTGTTTGACGTTGAAACCAACGGTGTCAGGAAAGCAAACGACGATTTGCTCTCTCTTTCGATCTATGATCCCACCACCGGGATTTGCTACACTCGCTTCTTTCCTCTTGATCTGCAACCTTTAATTCTCACCGAACACATCCACGGCATAACAGACGAAACCTTGGCGGAAGCCACTCATTGGACGCAAGAAGAAGTGGACTGGTTAATTGATTTCTTTCATATCAACGACCGCGTCCTATTGTCCTATAGCGGAGGGGACGGAACCTTTGATTATGCTTTTGTTCAAAACTATTGCAAAAGACACGGTTTGAGGGGATTTGAAAGCGTACAACTTGAAAACATAAAGGATTATGTTCCATTTGCCCCTTTTGAATTTGAAGGGCAATTAACCAAAGACAACCTATGCAAGTTGTTTGGAATAAAAGGCGTTCGTAAAAAGCATTCAAGTTACAACGATTGCATTTTGGAATGGAAACTGTTTGAGAAGTTAAAACCGGAACACTTGTTTTTCATTAACGAGCGCTTATACAAGTTCTCTCCAAAATATATCGTTCCGTTTTCGCATTTGTCTGCGTGTCCGGAACTTGTTTCGTTTGCGAACATTACATTACCCCATGTAAAAGGAACGGCAACCGAATTGTTCCGATTGAAGTTTCCCGACAATCTTTTAAAACAGCTGAAAAAGTTTCCTACAAACATTACCGGGGTATCTATTGAACAAGGCATAAACGCCCTGATAGGTGCGGAAAAGCAAGACAACTCTCAATTTCTATATGAAAACAAATCACATTTGGAATACGTTGGTTCTTTAAAGAGAAACATCAAGAAAATACAAATAACCGTTGATGACAACGGCTTGTTAAAAGCGGTTTCAAAAAAGGACGCAAAATATATTCAAGGAGTTAATATCGTCACAAAAACAATTCTTGATTACATTAAACCCCTTACCGATTATCTCAAAAGCAACGTGTTTGAAGGCGATAGGATTATGACGCAAGAACTGGTCATTTCGCACGACAGAAAAACACTTGCATTATGTGATCTTTCCGACAGCAAGAATGTCGTCGAGATAAAAACAAAACGGGTGTTATCATCGCAAGGCGACGGTACCATAGTCGAAGATCTTGCAACGCAGTTGTTTTTACAAGCAAACGGGAGAAACACCTATGTTTTATCGGTTATGTTTGATACACATTACGGAATGAGCGCTGAACCGATTGTTGACGACCTTAACATCTACTTATACAAAATTGATTTGTCTGAATACGATCCTACAACAATCGTTCACGAAAAGGCATTAAACGAAACCGAATTGAACATATTAAAAGCAATCATTGCGTCCCCTCTTGCTTCCAAAGCAGAATTGGGCAGAAAAACACTTGAATCGCCCAAAGCCATCAATTGGGCTCTTCTTTCTCTGGAACAACTCGGATATATCAGGAAAGATTCCCCCGATTCAAAAAAGAGTGCGTGGATCGTTTTAAGAAAACCCGAGGATGGTATCACTAAATACACCACGGACGGAAAAACGATACACATTGTTTAATAACACATCACGCACCGCCTGCCGAAATCGGCAGGCGGCGGTTTTTCAAAAGCAAAGCGGTTATAAGGAAACGACCATAAAACCAAGGCGCGGCGGAGCGGGGAGCGAGCCGTGCCGATAAAAGAACCGGAGAGGTCGCACGACGTCGTGCGATCTCTCCATATACAAAGTTCTTTGCCCCACTTTCTGCGAAAGAAAGTGGGAAAACCCCCGTCACAACTCTATTTTCGCCCACTTGCCGCGATAAAACCGCACGCAGGCGAACACCGCGCGGATGATCTGGTCGGTCAGCACCGCGATCCACGCGCCGTAGAGACCGAACCCGACGAGGTGCATCAGAACGTAGGTCAGCGCGGGGCGCATAATTCCGATGGTGAGCAGGGAGACAACCGCCATAAACCGCGTATCGCCCGCGCCGCGGAGGGTTCCGCCGAACATCACCTGCTGGATCTGGAACAGGAGGATCACGGAGATCAGGAGCATAATGTTCGCGCCCTTCTCCAAGACGCCCGGGTCGTCGGTGAACCAATCGACGATCCCGTGCCGGAAGACCGCCACGAGCGCGCAGAGCACGGCGGCGAACCCCAGCCCGATGCGCTGCGCCACCTTCCCGAACACCAGCGCGCGGTCGGGGCGTTTCATCCCGAGACTCTGCCCGACCAGCGCCGACGACGCGATCGCCAGTCCGTCCCCGACGGTAAACGACAGGTTCAGGATCGTCATACAGACCTGATGCGTCGCGAAATCGAGCGTCCCGAGCCCCGCGACGAGTTTGGCGAAGATAAAGAACCCGATCCGGAGAAACAGCTGCTCGAACAGCGCCCCGCTCATCACGAAAAAGACGGGTCCGACCGTCTTGCGGTCGATCTTGAAGAGCCGCGAGAAGGACAGGAACAGATACCCGTTCCTGCGCCGTACCGACACGACGCTGATGACCATAGCGACGAACTGCCCCATCACCGTCGCGATCGCCGCCCCGGTCACCTCGAGCCGCGGAAAGATCCAGAGCCCGTTGATCAGCAGCGCGTTGAACAGGCAGTTGACCAGGTTCGCCGCCATCGTCGTCACCATCGCGATCCGGGTCTTTCCCGCACCGCGCTGCGCGCCGTTCAGCGTCAGCGACACCGCGAGGAAGATCAGCCCGAACATCGTGATCCGATAGTAACTCGTCGCGTCGGCGAGCGTATCCTCCTTCGCGCCGATGAACGCGAGGATCGGCGACGCGAAGAAATACGAGAGCACGAAGAACGCCGCCGCGATCCCGACGACGATCGGCAGCATCGCCGCGAGCACCCGGTTTGCGCCCTCGCGGTCGCCCTGTCCCCGCCGCCGCGCGACCACCGCCGTCACCGCCGTCGCGATGGCGACCAGAACCACCTGAAAGATCATACGCGGCTGGATGGTCAACCCGATCGCCGCGACCGCCGCGTCGCCGACCGTACTGACCATCAGCGTATCGACGAAGTTGATGATCCCGGTAAGCACCTGTTCGGCAAGCGAGGGCCACGCGAGGAGCAGGAAGGTCAGATAGATCTGCTTGGCGCCGAAATCGTCGCCCAGTTTCTTGTCGTCCCGAACCATATATCGGGGCAGAAAAAACCGAACCAAAAGGGGCGGTCGCTTCGCCCCCGCCGCGACGCGCTCGGTCACGGGGGGTTTTTGATCGTTCATCGCTTCGACGTCCTTTCGGTTCGGTTTTTGGTGAAGCGCCGCCGATTGGGCGGCGACCAACGGAAAACGCGGGTTAAAACAAGGCAGTCCGCCCCGTCGGGGGCGGACCGCTTCTCTTAAAGCAGGGGTTCGACCGCCGCAAGGGCGTCGTCGATCTTGTCGAGATCGCGCCCGCCGCTCATCGCGCTGTCGGGTCTGCCGCCGCCTTTACCCCCGGCGATCGCGCTGATCGTACCGAGGATCTTGCCGGCGTGCGCCCCGGCGTTCACGGCGTTTGCGCCGCACGCGGCGACGAAATTGAGTTTGCCGTCCGACACGGCGGCGAACACCGCGACGATCTCCGGGCACTTCTCTTTCAGTCCGTCGCAGAGCGTGCGCACCGCGTCGGGTTTCATCGACAGGCGTGCGGTCAGCAGTTTGTACGCGCCGACCGTCTTCACGCTCGCGAGCAGTTTGTCGAGGTCCGCCGTCGCGAGTTTCGCCTCGGCGGATTCGAGCGCGCGGCGGGTATTTTTCAGTTCTTCCCCGATCTGCGCGGCGCGCTTGGCGATCTCGAGCGGATTGACGGCTTTCAGTTCCTTCGCCGTCTCGCGGATCAGTTCGTCCTTCTCCGCGAGCAGCGCCAGCACCCCGAAGCCCGTGACCGCCTCGATCCGACGGACGCCGGCGGCGACCGAAGTCTCGCTCGTGATCCGGAACAACCCGATCCGCCCGGTCGACGCGACGTGCGTACCGCCGCAAAGTTCGGTCGAGGCGTCGCCCATCTTCACCATCCGGACGACCTTGCCGTACTTCTCGCCGAAGAGCGCCATCGCCCCCGACTTCTTCGCGCTCTCCATATCGGTCAGTTCGGTGTCGACCGGAAGATCGCGCAGGATCGCCTCGTTGACCTGTTTTTCAACCTCGGCGAGTTCTGCGGGCGTCAGCGCGGCGAAATGCGAGAAGTCGAAGCGGCAGCGGTGTTCGTCGACGTAGGACCCCGCCTGCTCGACGTGCGAACCCAGCACCCGGCGGAGCGCCCCCTGCAGCAGGTGGCACGCCGAGTGGTTGCGCCGGATCGCGTCGCGGCGCCCCTCGTCGATCGAAAGCGTGACGGTATCGCCGACCGCGATCGCGCCGTCGGTGATATTGACGAAGTGGATATATACCCCGTCGCTCTTTTTGGTATCGGTAACGGCGAGCGAAACGCCGCCCTTGGTTTTGAGCGTGCCGGTATCTCCCACCTGTCCGCCGCCCTCTCCGTAGAAGACGGTGCGGTCGAAGATGACCGAGACCTCGCCCTCCGACGCCGTTTCGATAAGCTCGTCCTCGGCGACGATGGCGACGACCTTCGCGTCACACGAAGTCGCGTCGTATCCGAGGAACTCGGTCTTGTCGAGTTTGGCGAGCAGTCCCTTCGACCCCTCCGACCAGCCGCCGATATTGCCGCGGGCGGCGCGGGCGCGGGCGCGCTGTTCGTTCATCAAAGTGCGGAAGGTCTCCTCGTCGAGCGAAAGCCCCTTCTCCTCGACGATCTCGCGCGTCAGGTCGATCGGGAAACCGTAGGTGTCGTAGAGACGGAAGGCGTCCTCGCCCGAAACCGTCCCGTTCCCCTTCGCCGCCTCTTCGGTCAGGCGGGCGAGCATCGCGGTCCCTGCGTCGATCGTGGCGTCGAAACGCTCCTCCTCGATCGACAGCACCTTCAGGATATAGTCGCGCTTGGCGGCAAGTTCGGGGTACGCCCCCTCGTTCTCCTGCATCGCGACGCGGCAGAGCCCGACCAAAAACGGACGGTCGATTCCGAGCAGTTTCCCGTGACGGCAGGCGCGCCGGATGATTCGGCGAAGCACGTAGCCCCGCCCCTCGTTCGACGGGATCACCCCGTCGGCGATCATGAACATCGCCGACTTGATGTGG
>CAMJDE010000032.1 GCA_946404295.1 uncultured Clostridia bacterium
AGATCAGGACCGAGAGCAGGATGCTCACGTTGTCGGCGCGCTTCAGCACGCGGCGCTCGGTGGTCGTCCCGCGTTCGAGCGAACGGCGGAACACCTTTTTTACGAAAAACGTCCCGATCGGCTTGTCCAGCAGGTTGCAGAGCGGTTTCAGAACGAACGCGATGATCCCGCCCGCGATGAAAGGCGAGAGGATCGAGAGGATCTTCGCAAACAGATTGTTCGCGGCGATCGACCGGTCGATCAGGAACCCGAGCAGAACGCAGCCCGTCAGGATCACGGCGCAGAAAACGGCGATCGTCAACTGCTTCCGGAAAGTCAGGTTTTTCATTACTCCCTCCGCGGAAATTTCGATACGTAATCATTATACCATCAGGGGGGGTGAAAATCAAGTCGGTTTGCAGAAAAGATTTTTTTAGTAATTTGAAAAAAATGTTTGCTTTTTTACAAAAGAAGTGTTATAATAGAAACATCCATACGAGATAAGGGTGGAAAGGTCTGTCCGAACCGCCCTGGAAGAGGAGACGAGACAATGAAACTTGCAACACAGAACCGGCGTTCCGCGTTCGTCCTGATCCTGCTTGCGGTTCTGCTGCTTTTCACCGTGATGGGCTTTGCCGCCGGTGAAACGACCGGCAGCGTTGCCGAGGCGGCGAAGAACGGCGTAGAAACGATCCGCGGCTACGTCAGCGCGGGGATCGAGAAACTGAAGAGCGCCAATTACATCGGCGACGCGTGCACGGCGGCGTTCGACGCCCTCGGCAGCATCCGGGATTATTGGTGGATCATCATCGGCGTCGTCGCCCTGATCGAGTGCTTCTTCGGTTACCGTCTGTTCCGGATCGAACTCGCGATCTTCGGGTTCATCGGCGGTTTCGTCGGCGGACTTCTCCTGTTCCCGCAGCTCGTCAAACTGATCCCCGCGATGGGCGACGCTCCCTTCGTCGAGACCATCATCGCCGCGATCCTCGGTATCGCGGGCCTTCTGCTTACCCAGTTCTTCTTCAAGGCGGCGGTCGTGATCGCCGTCGGCTACGCCGGCTACCTCTTCTCCGACCCCTATCTTGCCGGTTTTGACAACGCGCTCCTGTACCGCATCCTGATCGGCGTCGGTCTCGCGATCCTGACCTTCCTGCTCCTCAAGGTCATCATCGTTCTTATGACCGGTCTCTTCGGCGGTATGATCGCGCTCGCGCAGCTCACCTGCAAGATCGACGCGATCCAGAAGCCCCTGCTCGAGGACAACGATATCGTCGCTCAGATTTTCGACGTGATCGGCAAACTCGGGCTCGGCATCAACGCCCTGACGATCGCCTTGATCATCGGCGCGGTGATCGGCATCCTCGGCGTGATCTTCCAGTTCGCGAACACCGCTCGCAGAAGAGCGTGATCTCCTTCGTATGAAAAATACCGCAACGGCTGACCGACAGGCGCCGTTGCGGTTGCTTTATGTAAGAAAAGAGGAAAAAACGAAAAATGTCAAACGACGTGCTCCCGACCCTCGGGTTTCATCATATCGGACTGAAAGCGAGCGATTTTGACGCCTCGCGCGTCTTCTACGCCGCCCTCGGGATGCGGGAGGTGCTCTCGTGGGGAGAGGGCGAACGCGCGATCACGATGTTTGACGTCGGCGACGGCGGCATGATCGAGATTTTCGCCAACGGCGGGGAAGAGTACTCCGCAAACGGCAAGTGGATCCACCTCGCCCTTCACGTCGCGGACGTCGACGCCGCTTTCGATACGGCGCTTGCCGCCGGGGCGACGGTCGTGACCCCGCCCAAGACGGTGGAACTGCAGTCGCGTCCGCGCCTCGCCACCATCCGCGTCGCCTTCGTCGCGGGACCCGACGGCGAACAGATCGAATTCTTCCGCGAATTGGAGGACAGGAGAGGATGACCCGCCTCGGAAAGGAGAACGCCGCCGAACGCCTCGCCGCGATCATCCGGGGCGAATCGAACGGAATGGCGCACTACTACGTCGCCCTCGACGGCGCCGACGAGGGGGAGATCAAGGCGCTTTCCGACGCGCTGGCAAAAAAACTGTCGGCGTTCGTGATCCCGACCGACGCCTTTCTGCTCCCGTCCCGGAATCTGACTCCCGAACGCGCCGCCCTCCCCGGCGGGCTGTTCGACTACGAGCGGTTCACCCGCGAGGTCGCCCGTCCGTTCCTCTCGAAAAAACTCCCCGAATACGGCGTGTACAACGAGCGCATCCGCGGGACGGTCGAACGGGTCCGGGTGCCGGAGCGCGAGGTTTACCTCGTCGCGGGGAACTACGCCCTGCATCCCGAGATCCCCGACTTCTACGATCTGCGGGTCGTTCTCCGCGACGCGCCCGCCGACGGCGCGATCGCGACCTACCTGTCTGCGTATATGATCGAGGAGTTCTGCGACGTCCTGATAACCGACGAGGCGCCGACCGACGACGGGGAAGAGACCTTCGACGGCTTCTCGCTCCCGCTCTCCCTCGACGGGGACGCCTGATCCCTTTTTTTGCCGTATCACGGGAGATTTTGGCAACCGCCCCCGTTGGAAAACGCCCCTTTTGCAAGTCTGCAAAAGGGGCGTTTTCGGTGAAGTCCGCGCTGCGCGCGGGTGAAGTTCCGCTGCGCGGAGTAAAGTCCTGCTTCGCAGGGGTGTGCGCTTCGCGCGCGGGGTTATTGGTTGGCGTTGTGCGCGGAGAGCCACGCCTCGACCTTCGCCTTCGCGATGCACGAGATCTTCTCGGCGGGGTAGGGGGACGTCTCGCCCCCGTTGGTGTAGACGAAATACTTGCCGTCCTCGGTTTCGTAGAGCGTCTCCTCGTATCCGGCGGGGTCGCCGAAATACCCGTGCACGTTCTTCGAGACGACGGCGGCGTTCTCGGTGTCGTAGACGGTTCCTCTGATGGTTTTCTTCATCGGTTTTTCCTCCCTTTCTATGTTTCGTGTGCGTTATCATTCCCCCGTTTTCCCGGCTTCATTCACCGGACGGGGAAAAAATCAGATCCCGAGCCCCGCGGCGCCGATGATCCCGGCGTCGTTGCCCAGTTCCGCGATCCGGACCTCGCAGCGGTTCGGCAGGTTTCTCGTGTATTGCTCGGTGCGGATGATCGCGAGCAGCGGGTTCAGCAGGTTTTCGCGCTCGTTGCAGATGCCGCCGCCGATCGAAAGGACCTCGGGCTGGAAGATGTTAATCATATTCGTAATGCCGCAGGCAAGATACGCAATATACTCGCGCACGACGTCCGCGCCGGGAACGTCGCCCTTCTTCATGGCGGAGAAGGCGGTGCGCGCCGAGATCCGCCCGGTCGCGTCGAACTCCTCGACCATCAGGGACGGGATCCCCTTGATCTTGCATTCGTTGACCTTCTCGCGCGTCATATTGATCAGTCCGGTCGCCGAACTGTACGCCTCCCAGCACCCCCGCCGTCCGCAGGAGCAGGGACGGCCGTTGTACTCGATCACGGTGTGACCGAGTTCGCCCGCCGCGTGGTTGAAGCCCGAGTAGACCTTGCCGTCGAGGACGATGCCGCCCCCGACCCCGGTCCCGAGCGTGACCATGACCGATTTTCTCGTTCCCTTCGCCGCTCCGGCAAGCGCCTCCGCGAGGGCGGCGGCGTTGGCGTCGTTCTCGATCAGCACGCGGGAAACCGGCAGATAGGACTTGAAAACGTCCGCGATGGGGAAGCGCAGGAAGGGCAGATTGTTCGCGTATTCGACGACCCCGGTGTCGCTGTTCGCCGTGCCGGGCGTCGCGATCCCGACCGAGGACACTTCGTCAAGTTTGATCCCGTTCTCCGACAGAAGTCCGGCGGTCAGATCCGCCATATCCTTCACGATCAGTTCGGGCGCGCGGTCGGGTTTGGTGGGGACGCTCGCCTTGTAAAGGATCTTGAGGTCCTTGTCGCAGACGCCTGCCGCAATGTTCGTTCCGCCGAGGTCAATGCCAACGTATACCATGATTACTCCTTTTCGAGCCGCGCTCCGGCTCTTTTTCTTGGGTTCCGGCGCGGGTGGCGCCGCGGATTTCTTCCTTCTCATATTATACCCGCGCGCGAGAGCAAAGTCAAGCGAAAAAGCGAAAAAAGCGCGCGCGCTCGGCACGTTTTTCGCCCTTGGGGACGCCCGGAGCGTTATTTGCGCGCCCGTAAGAGACGTCAAACTGTCGGATGTAGAAAATGAACCTGTATTTTTGGTGATTTAGCACAATTATTCAAATCTGTTTTTAGATACTGCTCCCAACGCCCTTTTACCGGAAATAAGAAACTGTAAGTTAACAAAGAGCGCGTTCGGATCAAACGACCGTAGTAAATACGGTCTTTTTGTTCCTATTTTAAGTAATTAATAGTTACTTTCTCCGCCGAATCCGGACTTTTCAGCGCCCGGATCGACCGTCGCCGCGGTCTTTTTGGGTTGGCAAAGACGGAAATCTTTTCCACGGTCGGGCGTTTTTTCACTTCGGGCGGCGATTTTATATAGAATATAAATCTTGACTTTTTCCCGCGCATATGGTAAAATAACGGCAGACTTTAATGGGAGAACTATGCCATTTCCTCCCCGGCGGGTCTAAATTCTTTGGAGGTCACACGGTATGAAAACAAGCAAACTGACACGGCTGATCGCCTTTTTCCTGGCGGCCCTCTGCTGTGTCGGAACGATCGTCATTACCGGCTCCGCGTCCTCTCCCGCGCCGCTCCTTTCGGCAGCGCCCGAAGAGGAAGAGGAAGCGAACGCGTCCTCGCTTGTGCGGATGATGGAGTATCTGCAGGCGATCCCCTATTCCGAGTACTTCGAGACGTATCGGAATCAGGCACCCGGTTCCGCCGACGTTCAGGTCGATCTCTCGACGTTCACGGCGGACGCCAAGGCGTCGGATACGAAGATGCTCTCGGCTATGACCGACGCCGAACTTTCCGAACTCGGGATTGCCGACGTCGTCTCGGCGGAGCAGAGGAGCAAGTCGGTCTACCTGTCCGCCAACGGTTCGGTCTCGTTTACGGCAAACGTGCCCACCGCCGGTCTCTACTACATAGCGATCGACTACCTGACGGTCAACGGCACCGTCAACAACGTGGAGCGTAAATTCTATCTCAACGACTCGGTTCCTTTCAAGGAAGCGAGCTCTCTCACGTTCTCGAAGAACTGGGAGTACCGTTACGAGATCGGGGAAGAGGGTGAAAAGAAATTCACCCGCGACCTGAACGGCAACGATATTCAGCCCGAACTCAAGCAGATCAACCGTTGGGGGACCTACGTCTGCCGCGACTCCGACGGCTATATCAACGGTTTCTTCGTTTTCTACCTCCGCGAGGGTGAGAACAAACTGACCTTCTCTGCGGAGCGCGAGCCGGTCGTCTTCGGGAGCATCGACCTCTACGCCGCGACCAACGTCTCTCATCTGCTCGCCCCGACGATGGCGGAGTACCTCGAGAGCGTCGCGCAGTATCCGAACGGGACCGAGATGGCGTCGAAGGACGCGAAGACGGTCATCGAGGCGGAGAAGCCCGATTTCGTTTCGGACAACTCGGTCTTCATGACCAGCGACCGCAGCTCGGCGATCAACTCGCCCTCCTCCGCCAAGGCGCAGCTCTTCAACGTCATCGGCGCGGAGAGCTACAACACCGTCGGGCAGTGGGCGGCGTACGAATTCACCGTCTCCGAGGACGGGCTCTACAAGATCGCGATGCGCTTCCAGCAGTCTGCGCTGCAGGGTATGTTCGTCTGCCGCGCGGTCAAACTCTGGAGTGAGAACCGCGATCCCGCCGCCGGCGTCGTTTACGGCGAGGGCGACGGCGTGAACTCCCGCATCCCCACCGTGCCTTACGAAGAGGCGTACAAAACCCGCTTTGATTTCTCGAAGAAATGGCAATCCGATTTCATCGGCGACGGTTCGCAGGATGAAAACGGAGACGACGTCGATTTTCTCTTCTACTTTAATAAAGACCAAAAATACACCATCTACTTCGAGGTCTCGCTCGGAAGTCTTGCCGACCAGATCCGCCGGGTCGAGGAATCGCTCCGCCAGATCAACGCCGCTTACCTCGCCATCATCAAGATGACCGGCGCGACGCCCGACGAGTACAAGACCTACAAGTTCAAGGAAAACATCCCGGAGGCGATCTACGCCCTCAACTACGAGGCGATCAACCTCGCGAACATCGTCGAGGAGTTCGAGGAACTCTGCGGCACCAACGGCTCGCACATCGCGACGCTGGTGACCATCTCGAACCTGCTCTCCACGATGGGTATCGACGAGTACGCGGTCGCGAAGAACGTCGAGAACCTCAAGACCTACCTCGGTACGCTCGGTACCTGGATCAACGACTCCAAGACCTCGTCCATGACGGTCGATAAGATTGTGATCCAGTCGGGCGACGCCAAGAAGCCGAAGGCGAAGGCAAACGTCTTCCAGTCGATCGGCTTCGAGATCGGTTCCTTCGTGATGTCCTTCTTCATCGACTACGACAACATGGGCGTCACCCGCAAGGAATCCAAGAGCAAAGACGCCCTGAACGTCTGGCTTGCCGAAGGTCGCGACCAGTCCAAGATCTGGCGTTCGATCATCGACAGCGGCTTCACCGAAGAGACCGAGATCCCCGTTTCGCTGAAACTGGTTACCGCGTCCACCCTGCTCCCGTCGGTTCTGGCGAAGAGCGGTCCCGACGTCTATCTCGGACGCGGCAGTACGGACGTCGTCAACTACGCGATCCGCGGCGCGATCGACCCGATCAGCGACAACCCGGACTACAAGCAGGCGATCTACGGCGCCGACGGGATCCCGGACACGGCGGACGACGTGTATTCGCCCACCGCGATCAATATGCTGACGCTGTTGAACCGGACCTACGGGCTGCCCCTGACGATGAACTTCCCGATGCTCTTCTATCGGCTCGACGTTCTGGTTGACCTCGGCGTCTCCGCCCCGGCGACCTGGGACGACATGCTGGCGCTGCTTCCGGTCCTGCAGTCGAACAACCTCGCGATCGGTATCACCTACACCCTCGCGCTCGACTTCTTCCTCTATCAGAACGGGGGAAGTATGTGGAAGTACGAGGATAATCCCGAGTACGCCGGCGCGCAGATCGGGCTGGACACCAACGAGGGGCTTTACGCCTTCCAGTACTGCACGCGGCTCTACACCGACTACGGTCTGCAGGTCAAGTTCGACGCCGCGAACCGTTTCCGTACCGGCGAAATGCCTCTGATCGTCTCGGACTACGTTTCCGTCTACAACACGCTGACGGTTTTCGCGACCGAGATCAAGGGACTTTGGGAATTCACCCACATTCCCGCGACGGTGCGCATCGACGGTACCCAGAACTACAACTCGATCGCGACGGTCGGCGCGACGATCATGCTCCACGGGTGCAAGAATCCCGCCGCCGCCTGGCAGTATATGAAATGGCAGACCAGCGCGGAGGTCGAGGCGACCTACGGCAACCGTATGGTGGCTCTGATCGGGCCGTCCGCGAAGTACGCTGCGGCGAACCTCGGCGCGATCCGGCTTCTCTCCTGGACGACCAAGGAGCGCGACGCGATCGAGGAACAGATCCGTCACCTGTCCGGTATCGTCAACTATCCCGGCAGTTACATCATCGCGCGTTATACCAACTTTGCTTTCCTTGACGTTATCAACAAATCCGCAGACCCCATTGATTCGATCCTGAACTACGTTCCGACCATCAACGCGGAACTGACCCGGAAACGCGAGGAGTTCAATATGAAGACGCTCGGAGTCGGCGAAACGCCGCCCGAGGGCGACTGACCCCCGTTTCCCCGGATCCTTCATTAAATAATAAGGAGAACAACCATGTCGCAAGGAAAGGAAAACTTTGCCGATAAGTTCGTCCGCGTCCTGAAGAAGATCGGCGCGGCGATCAAATCGGGCTGTCTCTTTGTGATCGGCAAGATCAAGGGGCTCTTCAAGCGGAAGAAGAAAGAAGAGCAGAACGTGATCATCGATCCCGCAACGGGGAAGGCGCGTCCGATCGCCCGCGAGATGACCCGTCGGCAGTATATCTGGAAAGAAATGAAGAAGAACAAGGTCGCCTATCTGATGGTCGGACCCTTCCTGCTCCTGTTCTTCATCTTTACCGTTCTGCCGGTCTTCCTGTCGATGATCCTGTCGCTGACCGACTTCAACATGCTGCAGATGCCGCACTTCAAGGGGCTCTCGAACTTCCAGCGTCTGATCCTGGACGACGAGATCTTCCTGATCGCCGCCAAGAACACGCTGATTTTCGCCGCCATCACGGGACCCGTGTCCTACATTATGTCGCTCTTGATCGCGTGGTTCATCAACGAACTGCCCCCGAAAATCCGTGCGGTCGTCACGCTGATCTTCTACGCGCCGTCGATTTCCGGCCAGCTCTACACGGTCTGGCAGACTTTGTTCAACTCCGACTCCTACGGCTGGGCGAACGCGGTGCTCTTGAAACTCGGCGCGATCTCGAAGCCGATCCTTTGGTTTGAAAACGAAAAATACGTGATGGGACTTTGTATCGTGGTCGCCCTCTGGACCTCGCTCGGTACGGCGTTCCTGTCGTTCATCGCGGGCTTGCAGACCATCGACCGGTCGCTCTACGAAGCGGCGGCGGTCGACGGGATCAAGAACCGCTGGCAGGAACTCTGGTTCATCACCCTGCCTTCGATGCGCCCGCAGCTGATGTTCGGCGCCGTCCTTTCGATCACCCAGTCCTTCGGCTTCGGCGCGGTCGTTACGACGCTCTGCGGGTTCCCGTCGGTCAACTACGCCGCGCATACCATCATGCACCATCTCGACGACTATTGGGGGCAACGGTACGAGGTCGGATACGCGTCCGCGATCGCCGTCATCCTCTTCGCCATCATGATCACCTCGAATATGGTGATTAAGAAAGCGCTTTCAAAGGTGGGACAGTGATATGAGCAAGAGATTAAGAACACGCGGTCATAAAGTCGTCCTGAACCGAAGCGCGGGCGGCGACGCCGGTATCATTGCCTTCCTGATCATTATGGGAGCGTTCATGTTCCTGCCGATGCTTTACGCGGTCATGCAGTCGCTGAAGCCGCTCGACGAACTCTTCATGTTCCCGCCCCGGTTCTACGTCATCCACCCCACGTTTGAGAACTACGCCGACCTGTTCTCGCTCCTGAACGACGCCTGGGTCCCCTTCTCGCGCTACATCTTCAACACGGTGTTCATCACCGCCTGCGGCACGCTGGGGAACCTCCTGCTCGGATCGATGGCGGCGTACGCGCTCGCGAAACTGAAGTTCCCGGGAGCCAACTTCTTCTTCAAACTGATCGTTATGTCGCTGATGTTCCACGCGACGGTCAACCAGGTGACGCACTTCATCCTGCTCTCCGCCTTCCATTGGGTCGATACCTACCTCGCCATCATCGTTCCCGCGATGGCGTCGACCCTGGGGCTCTACCTGATGAAGCAGTTCATGGAGAGCTCGGTCCCCGACACCGTGCTGGAATCCGCCCGCCTCGACGGCGCCAGCGAATTCCGCACCTTCTGGGTGATCGCGATGCCGATGGTCAAGCCCGCGTGGCTGACCCTGATCATCGAGAGTTTCCGGAGTCTCTGGAACTCGGGCGCGTCGATCTACATCCATTCCGAACAGCTCAAGACCTTCAACTACGCCATCACGCAGATCATCTCCGGCGGTATCGCCCGTTCGGGCGCCGGCGCCGCCGCTGCGATGGTTACGGCGCTCGTCCCGATCATCGTGTTCGTCATCAACCAGAGTAAGATCATCGAAACGATGGGCTCGAGCGGTATGAAAGACTGACGAAAGGAGAATCAAGGTATGAAGAAAGCACTTACCCGCACCCTGATCTTCGTCTATATCGCGGTTCTCCTCTTCGGGGTCCTCACGATCGGATCCGGCGCGGCTTCGACCTACGAGACCTTTACCTTCTCCAGGGAGGGCGCGGTGCAGAACTCGCCGAACGCCTACGAGGTCTACGGTCTCTACAACGCCGACCGGATGATGCTCTCGCGCTACCGTTCGACCTATATCGCCAAATCCACCGAATACGACGTCAAGATGAACGGCAAGACCGAGTCCGACGCGAAGACGGCGGCGGAGAACGCCTGGGACAAAAACGGGCTGAACGCTCTGAACAAACCGAACGCCATCCGTTCGGATAAGGAAGGGCGCATCTACATCGCCGATACCGACAACAACCGGATCGTGATCCTGAAGAACGACTACACCGTTCTGACCGCGATCGACTTCTTCGAGAGCGCCGTGGCGGACGTCGATACCTTCAACAAACCGAAGGGCGTCTTCGTCAACGACGATTACATCTACGTTTCGGATACCGGCAACAAGCGGATCGTCATCTTCAACAAGAGCGCCGTCCTCACCGCAGGCAGCAAGATCGACGGCGTCTTCTACAAGATCGTTTCCAAGCCCGACTCGGTCCTCGTCCGCGAACAGGACTGGTCGCCTTCCTCCTGCGCCGTCGACCAGTACGGACGGATCTTCGTCGTGTCGGATACCGCGATCAACGGCGTGATCGTCCTGGCGGACGACGACGGGACCTTCAACGGGTACATCGGCGCGCCGAAGGTCTCTTACAACCTGCTCCAACTCTTCTGGCGGAGATTCCAGTCCGAAGCCGAGCGCGACGCGCAGACGGGGTTTATCTCGGTCACGCTGAACAACATCGCGATCGACGAGGACGGCTTCATCTTCGTCACGACCGACAAACTCGACGAGAGCAAGCAGAACGCCGCGATCAGCTCGAAGAGCGCCGACTACTCCCCGGTCAGAAAACTGAACTCGGCAGGGAAGCACATCCTGGAGAGAAACGGTTTCTTCGACTGCGGCGGTGAGGCGGGCTTCGTCTACTTCCCGGACGGCAACGACGTCAACCATAAGCCCTCGAAGATCAGCGACGTCACGGTCGGACCCGAGGGATCCTGGTCGATCTCGGACATCAACCGCGGACGAATCTACACCTACAACGCCGACGGCGAACTGCTCTTTGCCTTCGGCGACGGCGGCGACGGAAGCGGAAGCACCGGTAAACTCGGTTCGCTGACCCACCTCCAGTCGCTGACCTATCAGCTCGCGCCGAACCAGGACGAGGACGCGGAACTTCCGACCTACAACCTGGTCCTGCTCGACAGTTTCACCTCGCTCTTCACCGTCTTCACGCGCACCGATTACGGCGATCTTCTGATCGAGGCGCTGTCGCAGGAAAACAACCGTAAATACCAGAACGCGGAAGAGTACTGGCTGCGCATCCTCCAACGGAACAGCAACTTCGACAGCGCCTACATCGGCGTCGGCAAGGCGCTCTACCGTCAGGGCAAATACGAGGAGTCGCAGGAATACTTCAAGGCGTGCTACGAAACCAGTTACTATTCCAAGTCGTACACCGAGATCCGCAAACTGTGGGTCGCGAACTCCTGGCACCTCATCCTGGTCGTGCTCGTCGTCGTCGTCTTCATCGTCCTTTTGGTCAAGGTACTCGGCGCCGCCAAGAAGTTCAACGCCCGCGTTTCGCTCAAACCGGGGAAGAAGACCTACTGGGAGGAACTCATTTTCCCGTTCCACCTCGTCTTCCATCCCTTCGACGGTTTCTGGGATCTGAAACACGAGAAGCGCGGCTCTGTCCGCGGCGCTCTCACGATCATGGGGCTGACCATCCTCGCGTTCTACTATCGGTCGATCGGACAGGGCTACATCTTCGATCCTTTCCGCGGCGGTTCTTCGATCATCTTTCAGATCCTTTCGATCTCCCTGCCCGTTATGCTGTGGGTCACGGCGAACTGGTGCCTCACGACGCTCTT
>CAMJDE010000033.1 GCA_946404295.1 uncultured Clostridia bacterium
GCGCGCGACGGTGATCCAGACCGCCAGCATCGCCGCCAACCTGTTCGGCGCCGATTTCGACCCCGCCGACCCCGAGAGTGAGGAGAACTATACCCCCTTCCGCGCCTACGGCAGGGCAAAACTCTGCGATATCCTCTTCACCCGCGAACTGCAGTGCCGTTACGGCGATCGCGGGATCAACGCCGTCGCCTTCGAGCCCGGCGTCGTCCGCACCAACTTCGCCTCCGAATCGACCCGGTTCGTCCGCTTCTGCTACCACACCCCGCTCAAGTACCTCTTCACCATCTCCCCGAAGCGAAGCGCGCGCCGCCTGACCCGCCTTGCCCTCGGCGTCCCGGGCGCCGATTTTACCCCGGGCGAGGTTTACAGTTACAAGAAGCCCCTTCGCCTCAAATTCACCGACCCCGACGGCGCCGCCGCCCGGACTCTCTTTGAGGCGTGCGAGGCGCGGCTCTCGAACTTCCTCTGAAAATGGCGGCGATCACTTGACAACGCCCCCGAATAATGTTAATATTATTACTTGATTAGTCTTTTCATTTGCAAAGAGTCTCTCCCCCGAAACGAATACGATACGACGTAAGAGGTTATACTATGGTACATTGTTCCGACAGACTCGAACACGTTCATTCCGACATCCGCGGGCCGCTCTATCAGGAGGCGCTGCGTATGGAAGCCGAGGGGACGAACGTCCTCAAACTGAATACCGGTAACCCGGGACGATTCGGCTTTACGCTCCCGAACTCGGTGCGGCAGGCGCTCGCCCTGCACATCGACGAGGCGGTGCCCTACTGCGACGTCCGCGGGATGGCGACGGCGCGCAGCGTCATCTGCACCTATCACATCGGGCGCGGACTGCAGGGCATTATGCCGAACGACGTCTTCATCTGCAACGGCGTCAGCGAGGCGGCGTCGATGCTGATGAACTCGCTGATCGGCACCAACGACGAACTGCTGCTCCCGACTCCGTGCTACTCGCTCTGGAGCAATAACGCCTACCTCTGCGGCGGCAAGCCGGTCTTTTACCGCTGCGACCCGAACAATCATTGGAACCCCGACGTCGACGACATCAAGAGCAAGATCACCCCGCATACCAAGGCGATCCTGATCATCAACCCGAACAACCCGACGGGCGCCGTCTATTCGCACGACACCCTCGTCGCGATCGCCGATATCGCGCGGAAAAACCACCTCGTCCTTCTGTCCGACGAGATCTACGACCGGCTCGTGATGGACGGACTGCGCTTCGAGTCGATCGGCGCGATCGCGCCCGACGTCCCCTGCGTCACCTTCAACGGTCTCTCGAAGAGCCACATCATCTGCGGCTTCCGCTGCGGCTGGATGGTCTTTTCCGGACCGAAGGGCGAACTCGACGAGGTCAAGAACGGCGTGATGAAACTCGCGTCGATGCGTCTCTGCGGCAACGCCCTGACCCAACTCGTCATTCCCGCCGCCCTGGTCGACAGCGAGAGCACCCGCGAAATGATCCTGCCCGGCGGGCGCCTCTACGAACAGAGACGCGCCACGATGGAGGGGCTCGACAAGATCGACGGCGTGTTCTACGAACCCAGCCGCGCGGCGTTCTACCTCTTCCCGGGGCTTGAAAAAGACAAGTTCACCTTCAAGGACGGGCAGGATTTCGCGATGAAGTTTCTGCACGAGGCAAACGTCCTCGTCATTCCCGGCAGCGGCTTCGACTGGACCGAGGATCTCCGTTTCCGGATCGTGATGCTCCCCGATCCCGACACGCTCACCAAGGCGATGAAGGACCTCAAACACTTCTTGAACCACCACAGAAGATAAGATCGCATTCGCGTTCCACCCGAAAAGCCGCAAAAACCCCCTCGCCTCCGGCGGCGGAGCGGGGGAGCCGGGCAAGCGACGCCGCACATTCTAACGAAACCGAGGTCAAACCGGATGGATCGGAAAGACTACCTTGCAAAATACGAGAACTGGAAGAAAAACGCCATTGAACTCTCGGAGGAACTCGCGAAAATGACCGACGCCGAGATCGAGGAGGCGTTCTACCGCGATCTCGAATTCGGCACGGGCGGGCTTCGCGGCGTGATCGGCGCGGGCACCAACCGGATGAACGTCTATACCGTCGCGAAGGCGTCGCAGGGGCTTGCCAACTACGTCAATAAGACCTATCCCGCCACCCCGAAGATCGCCGTCGCCTACGACAGCCGGATCAAATCCGACCTCTTCAGCCGCGTCGCGTCCGAGGTGTTCGCCGCGAACGGGCTGACCGTCTATCTCTACCCGGAACTGATGCCGACCCCCGCGCTCTCCTTCGCCGTCCGCTATTTCGGCTGCTCCGCCGGCGTCGTCGTCACGGCGTCGCACAACCCCTCGAAATACAACGGCTACAAGGTCTACGGACCCGACGGATGCCAGATCACGACCGAGGGAGCCGAGGCGGTGCTCTCCGAGATCGAGCGGCTTGACGTTTTCGCCGACGTTTCGCGCGGCGACTTCGACGTGTTTCTTTCTGCGGGAAAGATCAAGTATATCGGCGAGGATTGCGTCACCGCTTTCCTGGACGCCGTGAAGGGGCAATCGGTCCTCTTCGGCGACGAGATCGACCGCGACGTCGCGATCGTCTATACTCCCCTCAACGGCACGGGGCGCAAGCCCGTCACGCGGATCCTGCGCGAGAGCGGCTTCACCAACGTCACCGTCGTCAAGGAACAGGAGGAACCCGACGGCAACTTCCCGACCTGCCCCTATCCGAACCCCGAGATCCGCGAGGCGCTCCGCCTCGGGCTCGAGTACGCCGATCGGCTCCACGCCGACCTGCTGCTCGCGACCGACCCCGACGCCGACCGCGTGGGGATCGCCGTCCGCGACGGAGAGGGAATGAAACTCCTGACCGGAAACGAGACCGGGATGCTGCTCCTTGACTATATCGCGAGCCAGCGCGCCCGCCATGGCAAGATGCCCGCCGATCCCGTGATGATCAAGACCATCGTCACGATCGATATGGCGGAGCGGATCGCCGCGCACTACGGGATCCGCACGGTCAACGTCCTGACCGGTTTCAAGTTTATCGGCGAGCAGATCGGTCTGCTCGAAAAAGCGGGTCACGCCGACAGTTATCTCTTCGGCTTTGAGGAGTCCTACGGCTATCTGTCGGGCGCCTACGTCCGCGATAAGGACGCCGTCGACGGCGCCTTCCTGATCTGCGAGATGTTCGCCTACTACCGCACCCGCGGGATCGGACTGCTCGAAAGACTGAACCAACTCTACGCCGAATACGGCACCTGCCTGAACACGCTCTATTCCTACGAGTTCGCCGGCGTCGCCGGATTTGCGAAGATGCAGGAGATCATGGCGACCCTTCGCCGGGGGCTTCCCGAGATCGCGGGCAACCGCGTCGAGCGCGCGCTCGACTACGCCGAGGGGCTCGACGGACTGCCGAAAGCCGACGTCCTGAAGTACTACCTCGCCGGCAACCGCTCGGTCGTCGTCCGCCCGTCGGGCACCGAGCCGAAGATCAAGATTTATCTGTCGGTCAGCGCCAAGGATCGCCCGACGGCGGAGGCGACGTCGCGCGACCTGATCGCCGATATTGAACGGCGCCTGTCGCTGAAATAAGCCGACGCACCTTGCTTTTCAAAAGAAAAAGCCGTGATGCTGCATCACGGCTTTTTTCATGCGCTTCAATCGCTCCGCGGTCGCCCGTTTGGATCGGGAAGAGTGGATAGAATTCGCGGTTATATGTATATTCGTCTTATCTTGACATATTTAAGCAATTGTGTTACAATTGTTGTACCGTGACGACGGCGACGAGTTCCGAAACGTTTTCACCGACAATCGGGGACGACGCCGAACGTGAGTATTTGGATTAAAAAATGTATGGTTCATTCAGGAGGAATCTCACCGTGAAAAGGCATCTTTCGTTATTCTGCGTCGCCGTTCTCGTTCTTTCGCTCGTTCTGACCGGGTGCGTCAATCACACCAAATGCGGGGTGGGCGTTACGACGGACTCGAGTGAATGGGAACCTTCGGGCACCTATTCAGAGATCCGGGAGGATCAGGTGGAGCAGTACGTCGACCGTATTGAAAGACTGATTTATGTCCTCAACGGAAAGAACACCGTTTCGACTGCGACGGTTACGGAAACCGACGAAGAGACCCACGAGGAGACCGTCACGATCGACACGACCTTGGTGGACTGCTCGGAGTCAGGCAATCTGAAAATCTGCGAGACCCTGACCGTGAAAAAGACGACAGGCGAAGGGGTTTGGGAACTGACCATCGTCGGGTATATGCAGGAAAAGAGCGATACAGCGATGGTCGAGATCAGCGGCTCCGCGCCGGGAGAAAGCGCGTATTCGTTCAAGGGGACCGTAAATATGACCGCTTTGAGCTATATTCCGAACGCTGCCGCAGGGTTCGACCCTGAATCCCTGCTTCAAAATCTGACGGGGGCGCTCGAGGACGTTCTGGACAACAACGACGGAACCCATGTCTTCGTGGACGGCAACCTGATAAAAGCCTCGATCCAAAAGCCGAAGGAATGGGTGTCGATGACGGGCGAGTTTTCCGCGACGCTCGACCCGAGCACGTTTGTCTGCCGGGGGCGCAGTACCCTCCGTTACGAGGGTTTATTAAATGAAATACTGGAGGGCGAATCCCACCTGACGAACGATACGGTGACCATTCCGACCTCGGGATACAGTCGGCACCTGTCCGACTCCGAGTTCGTGGAGGTTCTGGAAACCTATCTGGAGCTCGGGAACCGGCTTTGGAATTGATTCCGGCATCGGAGAACGCGACGACTGAAACCGATCAAAAAAGAAGGGGGAAGCCCCTTCTTTCTTTACGGTAAGCCGAAACCCCCGGTCAAGGGATCCGAAAACAGGGAGATCCGCGGAGGAAAGAACGTGAAGACCCAGAACAGAACGGCAAACGAACACAGCACAAGAAACGCCCCGCCGTCGGACGAACACCGCGCGTCACCGTTCCTAAACCGCCGCGTTTCGTAGAGGAACGCCCCCGCCGCCGCAAGAAAGAACGTCGCGATATTCACCCAATCGGGCGTTTTGCCGAAAACGCCGTTCAGCGTGTAGTAGAGCCCCGGGATCAGAACGATCCCCCGGAGGATCCCGCGCAGTTTGACGCACCAAAACGCCCCGTCGTCCTTGAAAAACCGACTTTCAACCAGAGCGAAGGCAAACGCCGGAAAGAAAAACAGTTTCATATGCTCGAAGGTCGACTCGTTCACGCTCCCGAACAGCGCCGCCAAGCGGCTCCCGCCGCTCCAACCGTAGACGAAGTGCAAGAGCGCCCCGAGAAAAACCGTAACCGCGTATCCCAAGAGTTGCCACGTAACAACCGACCGTTTCATACCCGTCGCCCGAAAAGAAGTCGGAAGAGTGTATGCAACACCCGCGCGGGATATGAAACGCTTGCAAAAAGCAGGAAGAAGTGGTATACTGATTGTAAAAAAACCGGAGTATGTATGATGGATGAAAAGACGTTTGCTGATTTTTTAAAAAAACAGAGTAGACTAATAACACCAACGATAAAAGAGGCTATTGAGGAACAGATGAGACTAAGGTCTATTTGCGACGAAAAGCAACGATACTTTTACAAATTGGAAGATCATTATCGCGAGCTTTTTTCTCAAGGAGTTCAATTATTATTTGAGCAACATCCGGAAGTGCGTGAAATGCTACCGGACGAGGAAACAAAGGTTGGAGCAATCAAGGCAATAATTGAGAAAGTATTCAACCCAGACAGGAATTACAAAACCATAACCGAGTTGATGAAAACAATTCCTCAACTGGTAGAAACCGATCAAATGAACGTGGAAATAGGGAAAGCATGTTTTGAATACTTTGAGGCGTTCCGTAGTTTAACAGAAAGGATTAATCAGGACAGGAAAAGACTGTTTTCCCCAGAATACCTAAAAAGAATGGAGGAATTAGCTGACGAAGGCGTGATCATGTTCTTTCTCGAAACTCCGGATTATCCGTTACTTGAGAAGGAATGCGATGCTGATTATGTGTTGGATTCGTTCATTTTTGAAAACTATACGGGCACACGTTCTTTGCTGTATTCTATCATGGCAATGCAAAATGTAGGTGATTCAATGCGGAGAAAGCAGGAAGATATTTATTCTGCAGTAAACAATATGATGAAAGGAAATCAGCGTACTGCAGCAAGAGATTGGTTTGCGCTTCTAGAAAGTGAACACAAAAAATGCGCAAATGTTTTTGAAGGTTTTTGGGAAAAAGAAAGGACATTCAAAAACGGTTTTCAACGATCTCAAAAGATACAAGATCTTTTGAATCGTTCAATTGATACCGAATGGGAAGAAAAAGCGTGGGCGAAGATCGATTCGTATTATGCGAAAATAACAAGTCGCGAAACAATTGATGGAGTTATTAATCGAAACGCAATTGTTCACGGAGACTATGGTCGCGATGAAATGGACGTGTCTGCAAGAGACGTTGTAAAACTGATGTTGATGTGGTTAAATATGCGATTGATAGCGGATTATTATTGCAATTTGGAAGAGTATTACGAGAACAAGATTACTATAATCCCTTATTTGTGTTCGTTGTTTCCAGAGAGTTGACATTTTAATCTATTTGTGCTATCATAATCTTGCAATCTCTTAACCGAGGCAACGGCTAAGGCCAGGAGGTTGTAAAATGGAAACGAATCGCAAGATTAATTCCAAATTGGGCTCGTTTTTATGGCAATGTATTCGAAAATCCGGGATGACTTATGAAGCAGTTGCCGATGCACTCGGAGTAAGCACGCGGCTGATTGGATACTATTGCACGGGCGAACGAAAGCCCAGCCAAATCACATTGCTTCGCTTTATGCGAATTGCCAATGTCGAAACAAAGGATATCCCTTTTTGAGGGGTATCCTTTGTTTTTCGAACCGTGTGGTTCATTGAAAAAACAACCAATAAATATGATAATTGGATTATCAAAAGATAAAGGACGTACTCAAAATGTCAAAGTACAACGCATTGGACGTTTGGAACCGTGTATACGGCTCCCGGCAGGAGGCATACGACTACGCAGGGCGTTTAATGAAAAAGTCTGCTTGCGGCAATCCGAACAGCGCTTTTCATCCGACGCTTGACCATATCCGACCGCTTTCTGAAGGCGGCTGCGACGTTCTGGAAAACATTGTCATTTGCCATCGTGATACCAACCGGGAAAAAGCGGATTCTTTCCCGCATTGGAAAGCGAACGGGAGCCGTTTTCACGCGGAACGGGTCAAGGGATCTCGTGTAGAATACGAAATATTTGAAGATTGAAAAGGAGAAAAACAAATGAGCAAAGGCGGACACGGCGTTTCGGGCTATACCCACTCGCAGCAGCAACTCGACGATTACGCCAATCAGAACAACCCGAACAACAGCGCGTATCAGGCGGATCTTGACAATCACGCCAATCAATGCAATCCGAACAACGACGAGTATTGGCACAGTCGCGGAGTATCGGACGACGATTGACAGTTCATGCAAAGCGCCCGACGGGAAACCGTCGGGCGCTTTTCGTTCCGTTCTTGCAAAAAAAGCCAATTCGTGATATACTGAAATATAATCCCCGTAAAACCGGGAAAGGAGGATCGCGATGTCCGACAAACTGACCGTATTGAAACAGTATTTCGGATATACGTCCTTCCGTGCGGGGCAGGACGAGGCGACCGACGCCATCCTGCAGGGGCGGGACGTCCTCTGCGTGATGCCGACCGGGGCGGGGAAATCGCTCTGCTATCAGGTTCCGGCGCTCCTGTTCCGAGGGGTCACGTTGGTCGTGTCGCCCCTGATCTCCCTGATGAAGGATCAGGTCAACGCCCTGACGCAGAACGGCGTCCGCGCGGCGTATCTGAACAGTTCGCTGACGGCTGCGCAGTACGACAAGGCGGTCGAGAACCTCAAACGGGGGCTGTATAAGATCGTCTACGTCGCGCCGGAGCGGCTGATTACCCCCGCATTTATCGACGCCTGTCGGACGGTCAGGGTGGATCTGCTCGCCGTCGACGAGGCGCATTGCATCTCCCAATGGGGGCAGGATTTTCGCCCGAGTTACCTGAAAATCTCCGAATTCGTCGACGCGCTCGGCTATCGCCCCGTGATCGCGGCGTTCACCGCGACCGCCACCGCCGAGGTCAAGGACGACATCGAGTATTCGCTCCGTCTGAGTGCGCCGTTGCGGGTCGCGACGGGATTTGACCGTCCGAACCTCCGCTTCGAGGTTTACCGACCGGAAAACCGTTTTCAAAAACTGCTCTCGATCATCCGCCGAAAAGAGGGTGAATCGGGCATCGTCTACTGCGCGACGCGCAAAACCGTCGAGGAGGTAGAGGAAAAACTTCTCAAAGCGGGTGTTTCCGCGGCGAAATACCACGCCGGGCTCGACGCCGAAGTCCGACGGAAAAATCAGGAGGATTTCGTTTTCGACCGCGTTTCGGTGATGGTCGCGACCAACGCCTTCGGCATGGGGATCGACAAGGCGAACGTCTCGTTCGTGATCCATTACAATATGCCGCAGGACGTCGAGGAATACTATCAGGAGGCCGGGCGCGCGGGTCGCGACGGCTCGCCCGCCGATTGCGTGCTGTTTTACAAACCGCAGGACGTGCGGACTCTCCGCTTCCTGATCGATCATTCCGAACCCAACCCCGACCTGACCCCGGAGCAGCAGCAACTCGTCAAAGAACGCGCCCACGACCGCCTGAAACAGATGTCGGTCTACGCGAAAATGACCGGCTGCCTCCGGCACTATATTCTGCGCTATTTCGGCGAACGGTCGCCCGAATACTGCGGCAACTGCTCGAACTGCCTGACGCAGTTCCGTAAGGTCGACGTGACCGAGGACGCAAAAAAGATCCTCGCCTGCGTCGGAGAGATGGGCGGGAGTTTCGGCGCTTCCAGGATCTGCGAGATCCTGACCGGAAAACAGTACGACCGGATCACCCGCTGGGGGCTTGAAAACAAACGATCCTTCGGCGCTTTGCGGGGGCGTTCGATCCCCGAGGTGCGCCTCGTTCTGGAACACCTTTTGACCGAGGAATACGTCGAGACCCTCGACAAGGAGTTTCCGACGCTCGCGCTGACGCCGCGCGCCGAAGCCGTCCTTTCGGGGGACGAGCGTGTCCTGATGATGCAGGAAGCGCCGAAGGAACCGAAGCCGCAAAAAGAACAGCGCCCCGTCTCCCGGGTCGCGCCCGGCGCGCGCGACGGCGAACTCTTCGCCGAACTCAAGTCGCTGCGCCGCCGTCTGGCGGACGAAAGAGGCGTCCCCGCGTATATCGTCTTCTACGACGCGACGCTGATCGAGATGTGCCGCCGTCGCCCGCAGACGAAGTGGGAACTGCTCGCCGTCCCCGGCGTCGGAGAGGCAAAACTCGAACGTTACGGCGACGCGCTGCTGGAGATCCTGCGCCGCTATCCGAAGGAAGAGCCTCCCTCAGACGCGTCCGCGCCGCCCGTAACGAAACCGCCGAAACCGCAGACGGTTGTGTTTTGGAGACCGCAACCGGTCGAAAAGCCGGTCGTCAAACCGCCGAAAGAGCGGGAACCCGCACCCGAAATCGCTCCTGCAGCCGAACCGATCGCTCCGCCCCCGCAAAAAAAGGCGCGCCTCCGTATCTCGCGCGAGAGGGCGGAACGCGAGATCCTGTCGGAAGAGCCGCTGAAGATCTCCGCGTTCGCCGAGCGCATAAACGACGTCGCGAGAGCGGAAGGGATGCGGACGGTGAAGTCCGGAAGGATCACGGCTTGGCTGGTTCGGATCGGATTGCTCACCCGCCGGACCCGGAGGAGCAAAAAGAAAATACCGACCGAGATAGGGGAAGAGATCGGCGTCCGCTCCGTGAAAAAAGAAGAGTACCCCAACGGCGTCGGGATCAACTTCTATTCGCTCGAAGCCCAGCGTTTCATTCTCCGTCACTTCTGCGGGGTCGATCTTGACGCGCCCGCTCTGCCCGAGGACGTCTCCGTCTCTGCGACCTCCGTTCCGGGCGAGAAGAGACCGAAGAGGGAACTTCCGTACCCGATTCCGGCGGAAACGCTCGAAACGCTCGAAAAAGAGGCGGTCTCCGAGACCCCGGTCGGGATTCGGGAGTTTATGCGGAACGTCAACCGTTTCGCCCGCGACGGGGCGCTCGCCTTCGTTCCGGGCATCGCCGTTTTGCGGCGGATGGCTTCCTTCGGTTTGCTCGAACGCCGGCTCGGCGAAACCGGCAGAAGAGGGTATTATCCGACCGAATCGGGCGAAGAGATCGGCGTCTCTGCCACGATCGTGACCGCCCGGGCCGGTAATTTCGATATGGTCCTCTACTCCCCAAAAGCGCAAAAGTACGTTCTGGAGCATATCGTTTTTACCATCCTCCCGCCCGACGCCCCCGACGGGGAAGAGGGGGAAAAATAGAAAAGGAAAAAGAATGCAAAGAACCGCCCGACGGGAAACCGTCGGGCGAATCTTTTCCATTCGTGTTTTTTTTAAAACCAACTTCCAAATGCTACAGAAACGGTTGCTTTTCAATTCAAATTATGGTACAATATATCTGTATAAGTATAATTGTCGATCGAGAACAGGAGAAAGAATATGGGAATTCCGACCAACATCAAAACGCTGTTATCCGGCGACGTCGTTGAGTGGGCGCGGATCGAGTTCAAAGAGACTTGGGATCCCGAGGCGTCGCTCAAGACAATCTGTGCTTTCGCAAACGATATCGACAACTGGGGCGGCGGTTATCTTGTGATCGGTGTAAAAAGCGGAAAAGACGGACAGCCGGACAAGCTCGTCGGCGTCGAGCCGGGCAGAATCGACGGTTATCTCAAAGATATGCTGAACAAATGCAAACTTATTCAGCCCGAGTATATGCCGATCTCCGAGGTCGTCGACTACAAAGGGATGAAGTTTATCGTCGTTTGGGCGCCTGGCGGAAGCGTCCGTCCCTATTCGTCTCCCAAAACAATGGCGAAAGGCGACAAGGAACGTGTTTACTACATCCGAAAGATGGCGAGCACCATCACCCCGTCGCAGGAAGAGACGCGTGACCTTTTTGCGCTCTCCAACAATGTTCCGTTCGACGACCGCATCAATCACGAGGCGGAGATCACCGATCTGAATATCACGCTGATCCAGAGTTATCTGAAAGAGATCGGCAGTTCGCTTTACGATGCGTCTCAAAAGATGGATTTCGTAGATCTGTGCAAGAGCATGAATATCGTCAACGCGCTGCCGGAATACACCAAACCGAAGAACGTCGGTCTGATGTTTTTCAGTCTGAATCCGGAACGCTTTTTCCCGTACGCTCAAATTGATGTGGTGCAGTTTCCGGAAGACTTGGGCGGTGACACCATCATTGAAAAGACGTTCAAAGGTCCCCTGCATCAGCAACTCCGTGAGGCACTGCAATTCATCCAGAACAGCATCATTCAGGAGAGGGTCGTAAAGTTTCCCGACGTCGCGGAAGCGAAACGGTTCTTCAACTATCCGTTTGCGGCGATCGAAGAGGCGCTTTCCAATGCCGTTTATCACAAGGGCTATGACGTCAGGGAACCGATTGAGGTTCGCGTGTTGCCCGACCGGATCGAGATCGTCAGTCATCCTGGCGCCGACCGTTCGATTACCGACGAGGGGTTGAAAACCTATCACGTT
>CAMJDE010000034.1 GCA_946404295.1 uncultured Clostridia bacterium
CTTGGCTTCGTCACTTTCTTCGTTTCATACGGGTACTAAAGTATATGCGTTTTCAAAGGCGACTTGTCGCCCTCCGGTCACGAATCCAGCTACCCCAGCCAAGAAAGAACCCGATTTGTCAAATGACATATCGGGTTCTTTCAGTTATATTCACCTGCGGTGAGTGATATTGCGCTCCGCGCAGTTATATTCGCTTTGCGAGTGATATTGCGCTCCGCGCAGTTTTGGAAGCGAAAAGAATACAACTTTGCGGCATCGCCGCAAAATATAACTGTCCCGAAGGGACAATATAACTGCGCCACAGGCGCAATATAACTTGATAGATTTGTGTCTTTATGTTATGATCTTTTTGAGGTGATAACCATGGCTGACAGCGTTCTCCGTGATAAATCCAAAGAATTTGCCAAGCAGATCGTTATCCTTTGCAGGACGATCAAGCAAGAGCATCGTGAATCCGTCTTGACAAATCAATTGCTCCGAAGCGGTACTTCAATAGGCGCAAATATTCATGAGGCACAATACGCACAGGGGACGAAAGACTTTATTTCAAAGTTTGAGATATCCCTTAAAGAAATATATGAGACAGAGTACTGGCTTGAATTACTGTTTGAAACCGGATATATGAATGAACAAACATACAAACCAATTCAAAACAACTGCGGTGCAATCAGACGTATGCTGATTTCAACCATAAAAACTATAAAAGGAAAAAACATTGATTGATAGATAGTTTCATTGTTATAGAAATACTCCCGACAAATTGGAGTTTGCGGAGGAAACAACATGAATGTTTACAGAAGATTGGATATGTACCTTTCAGGTAGTTTTAGTTATGTTTCGTACCTTTTGGATAGTCTTACACAAGAAAGAACCCGGTTTGTCTTTTGACAAGCCGGGTTCTTCCAACTAAATCCGTCCTTACGGACGGGAGAAACCCACCTGCGGTGGATGAAATCGCTTCGAGATGAAATCTGCCTTACGGCAGGAGATGGAGGTGGATTTACCCGAACGAAGTGAGGATATCATCTGAGGCGGAACGCCGAAGATTTCATCCGAGCCCCGCTCGGATTTCATCGTGCAACGCACGATTTCATTCTTTTCGGGTCTGTAGACAGATTCGAACCAGCGAAATGTTGAAATGTTTACAAAGTTGTGGTATAATGAAGCCAATCAACACCGCAAAGGAGAACAAGAATGGCAACTAAAATATATTCTACGAGCTATCCTGAAAATCCTCCGGAATGGTATTGGACAAAAGGACTTCACGATGCAGGGATTACCGAGGTTGAATCGTTTGAATTTCCGTTTGATTATAACAAATTTGTCGAACAAAAAAGCAAATACAATCGTAATCTTTTGAAACTGAAAATAGACAGCAAAGGTGCTATATACGACACCTTCGTTAAGGAAATTCATTTTTACAACTATAAGATATTGACGCCGGACATTTCTCTGGAAAACAGAAAAATCATATGGTGGTTAGCTGATAGACTGATTGCAAACGATAATAATTTTGTTTTAGAAATTGATCTTCAAGATTTCAATGCTTATCCTAAAGATTTTACATTCAAAATCAAATTTGAACGAATTGAGGTCGTTCGAACGTAAAATATGTTACATAGGCTTCGTTGCAAGCATGGCGTTAAAAGTCCGGTAGAACGCGGAACCTTTTAACTCCCATCATCGCCAAGGGGTTACCGTACCCTCTGCAAAATTTCCGTGCATCTAAATTGGTCAAACACGGCTTTGCATCTAAATCGGACACACGTCACACAAGAGAGGCGCGGTACAAGCCGCGCCTCTCTTGCGGTTGGGTATGCTTTCCCGGACCAGCGAAAACGAAACTATGCTCGCGCGAGGTCTTGGCTTCGTCACTTTCTTCGTTTCATACGGGTACTAAAGTATATGCGTTTTCAAAGGCGACTTGTCGCCCTCCGGTCACGAATCCAGCTACCCCAGCCAAGAAAGAACCCGATTTGTCAAATGACATATCGGGTTCTTTCAGTTATATTCACCTGCGGTGAGTGATATTGCGCTCCGCGCAGTTATATTCGCTTTGCGAGTGATATTGCGCTCCGCGCAGTTTTGGAAGCGAAAAGAATACAACTTTGCGGCATCGCCGCAAAATAAAGCTGTCCCGCAGGGACAATATAACTGATCCGTCAGGATCAATACAACTGCCGTCCCGGACGGCAATATAACTGTCCCGCAGGGACAATATCTCTGCCGTCAAAGACGGCCAATCGCCGCCCAGTTGACCGGAGCGACGCCGTGCGACGAGAGGAAGGCGTTGGCGCGGGAAAAGTGGCGACAGCCGAAAAAGCCGTTGTACGCCGAAAGCGGGCTGGGGTGCGCCGCCTCGAGGATCAGGTGGTTCGGGTTTCGGATCAGCGCCTTCTTCGAGCGGGCGTTCGCGCCCCAGAGCAAAAAGACGATCGGGTGATCCGACGCGTCGAGCGCGCGGATGATCGCGTCGGTCAGGGTCTCCCATCCGTGCCCCTTGTGGCTCTGCGGTTGTCCTTCCCGCACCGTCAGGGTCGTGTTCAGGAGCAAAACCCCCTCTTTCGCCCACGGTGTGAGGTCACCCGTCGGCGGTTCGGGCACACCTACGTCGCTCTCCAGTTCGCGAAAGATATTCTTCAGCGAGGGGGGCGGCTCGATCCCGGGGCGTACCGAGAAGCAGAGCCCGTGCGCCTGCCCCGCGCCATGGTAGGGATCCTGCCCGAGGATCACGCACTTGACGCTCGCGTAGGGGGTGGTTTTCAGAGCGTTGAAGATATCGTACATTCCGGGATAGACCCGGCGGGTGCGGTACTCTTCTTTTAAGAACTCGCGCAGTTCCCGGTAGTAGGGGGCGGCGAACTCCGGGGCAAGGATCGCGTCCCAGTCGTTTCCGATATTGACCATACTTCGCCCTCCTTTTTCCCTTATTGTATCACAGGAAGGCGAAAAATGCAACCGTTACGCGAAACTCGTCTCGATAACGCGGGGGCAGACGGCGGGCGAGTAACGCCACGCGTCGATGTGAAAGACGCGCTTCGGATCGACGAAGTAGCGCGGCGGACGTCGCCGCGCCGCGTCGAAGCGGGCTGCGTCGCGCCCGGCGGGGGCGTAGTCGGCGTCGATGATGATCAGTTTGACCTTCATCTTTTCGGGAATGATGCTCTTGATAAAGACGGCGACCGTGCGGTCGGGGACGACGCCCTCTTTCGGTTCGGCGAGCCCGGCGAGGTTCGGGGTCAGTTCGACGAACACGCCGTAACTTTCGACGCTCCGTACGATCCCGGTAACGGTCTCGCCGGGAGTGAACAGCGCGGCGTTCTCCTCCCACGTGCCGTACAGTTCGCGCTGGGAGACAAAGATCCGCCCCTCCGGGTCGATGCTCCTGACCACGACGGGGATGCGGTCGCCGGGGGAAAAACGGACGCGCGGGTGCGAGATGCGCGAGACCGAGATCGCGTCGATCGAGAGCAGCGCAACCACCCCGCACCCGATATCGGCAAACGCCCCGAAGCACTCGAGGTGCGTGACGGCGGCGGGGATCACGTCGCCCATCGTCAGGGTCGAAAGATACTCGCGGCAGCACTCCTCCTGCGCCGCCCGGCGCGAAAGGATCGCCGTCGGTTCGCCGTCCTCGCCTTCCCGGAAACCGACGATCTCGAAGCAGACCGGCTTCCCCACCCGCGTCAGAATCGCGACGTCCTTGATCGGCTCGCCCGAGGGCGACCACGCGACCTCCTCGCGCGGCATGATCCCCGGGATCCCGCCGAGATCGAAATGCAGGTTGAAGTCGCCGTCGCAGAGCAGAGCGAACGCCTCGAGGATCCTGCGCTTTTCGCACGCGCGTTCCAGCCCGCGAAGCCCGGACTGGTATTCCCTGTTTTCGTATTCGCGGATCCGTTCGCCCTCCGGCAGATATCGGTTGTTCATATCGCACCTCTTTTTCGTTCCTCTTTTTTCGGGTCGCCCCGTTCGCTTTATCCTATGCGGGACGGAAACGCGATAGACCCGCGAAGCTCTTTCCGCCCGGACCGATCCTGCCTTTCGCGGGAACCCGGTTTGGTAATGTCCGACAAATCCACAGGCGGTTTTTTGTGCAGTTTGCCTTTTCTTTTTTTAAAACCATGTTGGGTGTTGCGCGGTTGGTTAAAAAGATATATAATTGATTTAATGAAATAATGCAGATACGAAAGGAAACTTTTAATGAAAAAAGTTCTGTTCTCGCTTGCTCTTCTTGCATGCCTGATCCTCTGCGTTTTCTTTTTCGCGTCCTGCAACAGAAACGAAGCGACGCCCTCGACGGCGTTCTCGACCGCGCCCGAAACGGCGGATCGCGGCACGGAGGACCCGGAGACCGTCCCGACCGGCACTGCCGAGGAAGGCGAACCCGTCACCGAAATCGCCACGACCGACAAGTGGGAGGAGATCTCGGCGAAGCTCGCGCGGATCGCCGCGCGCGACCGGGCGCTCAAGATCGAGTGCAGCGTCGCCAAATCTGCGGAAAAGGGGTCCAAGAACGATATTTACGTGGCGGGTCCCGATACGATCGAGGACGGCGTCACTCCCCCGATCGAGGAGATGATCTACAACCGCAACCGCGCGGCGTGCGACCTGCTCGGCACGACGGTCGAATACGTCTTCTGGGACTACGGCTTCGGCAAGCAGGCGGAGCAGATCGACCTCGTTATCAAGGGGAACGCCGCCGACGCGCCCGACCTCTTCGTCAGTATGCTGAACGACGTGTTCAAGGAACTGCGCAACTCGACCTTTAAGGACGTGAAGTCGATCCCCGACAGTTACTTCGACTTTTCGGCGAAAGGCTGGCTATACGATTGGATGATGACTCTGTCGTTCACGGGCGACCGCGCCTACATTCTCGGGAGCGACTACTTCCTCGATATCATGCGCTCGCTCGCGGTCCTGCCCTTCAATATGACGATGATGAACGCCAACTCCGGAAAACTGGCTCCCGCGATCATCGGAGAGGACGACGATCCGCTCGGCGCGGGCGAGGAACTCTCGACCCGTTTCTTCGATCTCGTCGATGAAGGAAAGTGGACCTGGGACGTCCTCGGCAAACTCTGCGAGGCGATCTGGGTCGACGAGAACGGAGACGGGCAGGATTCGATCACCGATACGCTCGGGATCATCGCCGACCAGTACGGCGGGCTGCACGCCTCGAGTTACATTTACTCCTGCGGTGAAGAGTTGACCGAGGTCTACACGATCGAGGACCCGGATAACCCGTACCACGGAAAACAATGGATCAAGTACGCCGACGATCCGACCAAACTCAACCGGATCTTCGACGCGGTGAAGAGCGTGTTCGACGGGGCGGGGTCGCTCGTGACCCTCTACCAGTTCTCGGGCAATTCGCCCGAACAACCCGGCGCCGCGTATCACCACACCAAGTTCGCGGCGAGCGAACTGCTGTTTGCGGGCGTGTGCACGACCGGCACGCTGGAGGAGGACGTTTTTCAGCAGATGGACGACCTCTACTCGGTCGTTCCGCTGCCGAAGATCGACGTCGAACGGTCGTATAACACGCTGATCAACAACCAGGGCGACGTCGGCGTGATCAACGTCAACGCCAATCCCCGCAAGGCAAAGGTGCTCTCGGCGTTCGTTCAGTGGTGCACCGAGCACTCCGGCCCGATCCGCGAACAGTTTATGCAGATCGTAATGAAATACAAGGTCACGACCTACAATCAGGGGACCGACCGGATGCTCGATCTGATCTACGACGGGATTCTCTACAGCCGCGACTACGTCGTCGACTGCGAGAACGAAGAACCGCGCTGGCACAGACAAATGATGAGCCAGAGGTTCGTCGCGGGCGCCGACTTTATCGCGTCGCTCTACGAAGCGAACCGGGCGAAAAAGCAACAGATACTCGACAAACTGATGGAGAAGTGGTACACCCTGCCCAAGGTCGAAACCAACGCCGAATAAACGAAGCGACGCGGTCGGCGCCCCCTTTTCCGGGCTCCGACCGATCCGAAAGAGGTACTATCCATGAAAAAAAGTCTGACGATCCTCGTCCTTTTCCTTTGTTTTCTTCTTTGCGCCGTCCTGCTCTCGTCCTGCGCCCTCTCGCCCGAAGAGCGAGAGGAAACGAACGAAGAGACGACCGCGATCCCCGAGCACGAACACGTCTGGGACGAGGGGACGGTCACGAAGGAGGGGTCCTGCGACCCCGCGACCAAGGAAGAAACCAAGGGCGAGATCACCTATACCTGCACGGTCTGCGGCGAAACCAGGACCGAAGAAACCGACGGACACAAGTGGGACGAGGGCAGCGTGCGCGTCAGCCCGACCTGCTCGAAAACCGGATTGAAACTCTATTCCTGCACGGTCTGCGACGAAAAGCGCGGCGAGGAGATCCCGACCGACCCCACGGCGCATAACGTAAAGGCAAGTGATAAGGGGCGGATTGTGACCCCGCCGACGTCGGAAAAGAACGGTGAGGTCGAAGTGCTCTGCAGCGAATGCGGGGCGGGGGTCCGGAAGGCGACCGTCACCTACGCCGACTATACGGCGCAGGTCAACGCGCTCAAAACGCAGGTCGACGCCTTCTCGACCGAGCAGTTCGGCGGGACGAACGTCACCGATACCCGTCAGGAGATGATCGACGCGGCGGGCAGATCCTTCCCGCTTCCGCCCGTCAACCCGACGAAGGGACGGCATCCCCGCGTGCTGATCACCGCGGGCGACCGCGCCGGGATCAACGCGGAGATCACGAATCTGCGCAGCTCGGCGGCGGTCAAAAAGTACCTTTCGTATCTCCAGAACCCCGCGACGGGTAAGCTCGGCGCCGCCGTGGCGCACGGCAACGATATCGACAACTTCTCCGCCAATACGCTCTATAATATTCAGGCGCAGGCGCTCGACTATCAGTTGACGAAGAACAAGATCGCGGGCTACGGCGCGATCCGCGGGATCAAGAACTATATCCTCACCCTCGATATTCAGAAGATCGTGGTCGACCAGGAACGCAACTACGGCTTCGTGATGTATATCGCGGCGTGCGTCTACGACTGGTGCTACGACCTGATGACGGCGACCGACAGGCTCCAGATCGTGTCGGGCATCGAGCACAAGATCGTCTCCGGCTCCAACAGTTACGGCGTCAAGATGGAGATCGGCTTCCCGCCGTCGAAGCAGAACGCGATCGCGGGGCACGGCTCGGAGTTCCAACTCTTACGCGACTACCTCGCCTTCGCCATCGCGATCTACGACGAGTATCCCGGCTGGTGGGAGTATATCGGCGGGCGGTTCTACGCCGAGTTCGTCCCCGTCCGAAACGAGTATTACAAGGCGGGGATGTACCCGCAGGGCGTCTCTCTCTACGTCCGCTGCCGGTACGCCTCGGATCTCTATTCCGCGTGGCTGATCAAAGCGGCGACCGGGTCGCTCCCCTACGACGACCCCGAAGGGATGAAACAGGTGATGCGCACGGTCTACTCCTACGAACTGCCGAAGGGCAACGCGTTCGAGACGGGAGACAATCATACCAATGACGACGTGTTTCAGGACTACGGGCGGCTCGCCCTGATCTCGTCCTATCTCTTTGACGACAGTACGATCCGCGCCGAACTCGAATACCACAAGAAGAGTTATACCAGTTTCAGCGAAACGCTGACGATGTCGGCGACGGTCGCCGAATACCTGATCTGCTCAAACGGCGTGACGACGCCGAAAAAGCGGCATACCGATATGCCCCTGATCCAATACAACGGCGGCTGGCTCGGACAGATCATCGCCCGCAACAACTGGGGCGACGATCAGGCGGCGGTTTTGATGAAGATCGGGGAGCGCACGACGGCGAACCACGATCACGCCGACGCGGGACAGTTCCAGATCTGGTATAAGACCATGCTCGCGGGCGATACCGGCGCCTACGACACCTACGGCGACACGCACTTCAAGAAGTATCACCAGGCGACCATCGCGCACAATTCGCTCTTAATCGGCGGGGCGGGGCAGAAACAACCCGGCGAGACCGGCAATATCAACACCTGGAAGGGCGACGGCTACAAGACCGGCACCGTCAACGGCTACGCCTGGGGCTACACAGACGACAAAAAGACGACCCCGACCTACGCCTATATCGCGGGCAATATCACCCCCGCCTACGGCATTTCGTCGGTTTCCGAGGTCACGCGTCGGATGCTGACGGTCTATGACACCAAGAACGATAAAGTGCCGCTCTACTTCTTCGTGTTCGACAATATCACGACCTCGTCCGCGTCGACCAAAAAGACCTTTCTGCTCCACGTCCCGACCGAGCCGACGGTCAACGGCAAGACCGTGACCGTGACCAAATCCGGCGCGAAACTGATCTTTCAGAGCGTGTTCGGCGGCGACAATATCACGACGGTCGGCGGCGCGGGCAATAACTACAACGTGAACGGCAGTCAGATTACCCCCTCGAGCAACGGCAACGACGGCTTCTGGGGCCGCGTCGAGATCTCGACGAGCGGAAGCAAGACGAGCCAGTTCCTGAACGCGGCTTACGTCGTCGACGCGGACAAGACCGTGCAACTCACAGCGTCCGCGATCGAGGCGAATGGAGTCAAGGGCGTCAAGATCGGAAAGATCGCGGCGATCTTCGTCACGAGCGCGACGAGACGCTCGACGGCGTTCAGCTTTACGGCGACGGGTTCGGGCAACCTGACCTACTACGTCTCGGGCGTCAAGGCGGGCAACTGGACGGTTTCGGCGGGCGGGACGACCGAGACCGTCACGGCGACAAACGACGGCGGACTGCTGGTCTTTACCGCACCCGCCGGCGCCGTCACCCTGACGCCGCAGTAATCCCCGGCCCGAACGTACGGAGAATAAAACGAACTCTCAATCAAAGGTGAAATCAACCTTCGTGAACCGAAAACGGCGGGCGACCGCTTCTATACGTGCGGTCGCCCCTTTTTCCAAAACATTTTTCAAAAATGTCTTGACAATTCCCGCGCCGTCTGTTATAATTCTACTGTTCCGAAAGGAACCAACCGAATACGGGGGAATTCCCGAGTGGCCAAAGGGGGCAGACTGTAAATCTGTTGTCTCTGACTTCGGTGGTCCGAATCCACCTTCCCCCACCAACAAGGGCGGGCGCCAAAATGGCGCCCGCCCTTGTTGGTGGGGGAAACGAATGCGAACCACGCGTTCGGCCGCCTTACGCGACCGGACGCGTGGTTCGCATTCGCCGCCCGGAGGTCGGAAAACTTGTTTTCCAGACGCAGGGCGTGCGAATATGCGGGCGTCGCCCGCATATCCACCGGGGGCAGGCACCCCCCTTGCTCTGCTCAGCGTTTGGTATCTTTCTCGCTTCCCATGCCCAAGCCGCATTATACCCCAACCCCCTTTTGCAAAAAGATTGTCGTTCAAGGTTGCAATCATTTGCAAAATCTGTTATAATGTCATAAATTGCTGCGCGCGTCCGCCGACGGAGAAAGAGTTTTTTTGACATCTCGCCTTTTTTCTCGCGGGCGCTCCCGCTATTCCAAAGACAGCGCCGTTTACAATAAAGAAAACATAGTAAAAGGGAACGAAATGAACGATCAATTCGAAAGATTCAACAAACGGCTGCCCCCGAAAAAATGCAAGTGGTTTTTGAAGCCGATCGTCTGGATGCTCGCGTTTTCCGGGACGTGGAAACACAGAACGAAGATCGAGCGGATCAATATGAAGGGCGTCAAGCCGCCCTACGTCCTGCTCGGTAACCACAACGCGTTTTTCGATATGAACGTTTCGGCGCGCGCGACCTTTCCGCACGTGGCGAATTACGTCGTCGCGATCGACGGCTTTATCGGCCGTGAAAAACTGCTTCGTGATATCGGCTGCATCTGCAAGCGCAAGTTCACAAACGATATGACCGTCGTGAAGCACATCCGCACCGTCATAAAAAACAAGGGCATCGCGGCGATCTACCCCGAGGCGCGTTACTCGCTCTGCGGAACGACCGCTCCCGTGCCCGAAGCGCTCGGTCAACTCTGCAAGGCGCTCGGCGTGCCGGTCGTCACGGTCATCTGTCACGGTCACCATATCAATCACCCCTTCTGGAACACCCGTCACGAGCGCGGCGTGAAACCCACGACGGCGACGGTGAAACAACTGATCACGGCGGAGGAGATCGGCTCCCTTTCGGTCGACGAGATCAACCGACGGATCGTTAACGAGTTTCAGTACGACGATTTCAGATGGCAGCTCGAAAACAGGATCAAGGTCGACTGCCCCGACAGAGCGGTCGGTCTTGAAAAGATCCTTTATCAATGCCCGAAGTGCAAAAAAGAGTTCGCCACGTCGTCCTGCGGCGCGACCCTGACCTGCAAAAACTGCGGCAAGGTCTGGACCATGACCGAATACGGCGAACTGGTCGCAAGCGACGGGGAGACCGAGTTTTCGCACATTCCCGACTGGTACGAATGGGAGAGAGCCAACGTCAGAGCAGAGGTTGAAAACGGCACCTACTCGTCCGGCGTATTGCCCGTCCGGGTGGAAAGTCTTCCGAACGCGAAGGGCTTTATTCCGCTCGGCGAAGGCACCATGACGCACGATATGAACGGATTTGAAGTCACCGTGAAATCCCCCGACGGCGAACTGTACACGATGAAGAAGCCGGTGCCGTCGCTCTACTCCTGCCATATCGAATTCGAGTACCTTTTCAAACACGGCGACTGCGTTGATCTCAACACGCTCGAGGACACCTGGTACGTTTATCCCGAGGGTCCCGATTTCTCGGTGACGAAAATGGCTCTCGCGACCGAGGAACTCTATTACGATTTCCGAAAGAAAGCGGAGAGACCCTGCAAAGACGGCTTAGTCTGACCCCTCCCTTTTTGAAAAGCGCCGCCCGAACGCACCGCGTTTTTCTCCCTTTTCGCCGATCCGGGCACGGGCGGAAGCGGCGGTTTTCCCGCCCGGCGAAAAAAATGTAAAAAAAGGGTTGCATTTTCGGTTTCGTTGTGTTATAATGCTTCTGTTCACGGTCCGACGGGATACGGAACGATCCAGAACAGTCCTCTGCGATGCTCCGCACGAATGTTCGTATGAAGGAGGAGCCCATGAATAAGATCGAGGCTTTTACGAATGAGCAGTTGAAGACGGAAGTTCCCGCCTTCAGCATCGGCGATACCGTGCGCATCGCCAACAAGATCAAGGAAGGTACGAGAGAAAGAATCCAGATGTTCGAGGGCGTCGTGATCGCGCGTCGCAACGGCGGGATCTCCGAGACCTTCACCGTCCGCCGCGTCTCCTACGGCTGCGGCGTGGAAAAGACCTTCCCGATCCATTCCCCCAACGTCGTCAGCGTGGAAGTGATCCGCTACGGTAAAGTCCGTCGCGCGAAACTTTCCTATCTGCGCAACAGAGTCGGTAAGGCAGCCAAGGTCAAAGAGGATATCTGACCTTCGGAAAGCCAAACGCCCGCTGTCTTTCGACAGCGGGCGTTTTCCGTTCTCGTGCGGGAGGAACGGGTAGAGATCCGTCACATGATCCTTACACACCCATATTCTCGG
>CAMJDE010000035.1 GCA_946404295.1 uncultured Clostridia bacterium
CGTCGTTCTCTCTGCAGTCGCTTCCCGGCACGGACTTTCCGAACCTTCCCGAACTGTCGGGGGACACCGGATTTTCGGTTTCCGCCGCCGTCCTGAAACGGATGATCGGCAAAGTTCTGCATTCGATCGCCGAACAGGACAGCCGCCAGATGCTCTGCGGCGCTTATTTTACCGTTGAGGGCAAACGGATGGACATCGTTTCCTGCGACGGCTATACGCTTTCCAAATGCCACGTGGAGAGCGATATTCAGGACATCGGCCGCATTTCGTCCACGCACTTCTCGTTCATCATTCCGGGTCACGCGCTGAACGAAATGATACGCATCCTGCCCGACAAGGACGAGGAGACCAAAATCTATCTGTCGCGCAAACACGCGATCATGGAACTGAAAGATATGGTCTTCTTCACCCGGATGATCGACAGCGAGTATATGGATTATCAGCGTATCCTGCCGAAGGCGCAGGACATCTTCGTCAAGATCGACCGCGCCCGCCTGATGGAAGGGCTGGAAAGAGCCAACCTCGTCGCCGAGGAAAAGATTCAGGGCAACGGCAAGTCCTACGTCAAAATCGAGATCAAGGGCAACACCTTCAGTCTCTCGTCCAACTCGGTCAACGGCTACGTTTACGACGAAATGGAGTGTGAACACGAGGGCGACGACATCGCGATCGGCTTCAACTGCCGGTTCTTGATCAACAGCATCCGCGCGGCGGAAGGCAAACGGATCTATATGACCCTGAAGAGCCCGACCCAATCGATCACGATTGAACCGGTCGAGGGAGAATGGGACGAAAAGGACGGCTTCCGTTACTTCTATATGATCCTGCCGGTCCGGATGAACGAGCAGCCGACGGCGGAAGAAGAATAAAAACCGACCGAGGGGGGCGGCAACGTGAACCTCACGACCCTGACGGCACAGAACTACCGCAATATCGCGAACGCGAAAATGACCTTCGTTCCCGGCGTCAATCTGCTTTACGGGCAAAACGCGCAGGGTAAGACCAACGCGCTCGAATGTATCTACCTTTTTGCAAGGGGAAAAAGTTATCGCGGCGCGGGGGACGACAATTTGATCCGGTTCGGTGAAAAGGGGTTTCGCATCGGGATCTCGTATCGGACGAACGCGGGTGAACAGACCCTTGAATACCGCTACTGGGAAGGGGCGCGCAAACGGCTCAAAAACGGCGCTCCCGTGCGGCTATCCGAGATGATCGGGCAATTCCGGGCGGTGCTGTTCTGTCCCGAACATCTGTCTCTTGTGAAGGGTTCTCCGCAGGAGCGGCGCGCGTTTCTCAATATCGCGATCTCACAATGCCGACCGATCTACCTGAAACTCTGCGATGAATACAATAAGATCCTCGAGAACCGCAACTGTCTCTTAAAAGAGATCCAGAAGGGTTTTCGGTACGACCGCGAGGAACTCGAGAGCTGGACCGAACGGCTGTCGGACGTGGCGTCCGAGATCGCCTCGTATCGGATCGACTATCTGAAAAAACTCTCCACGCACGCCTCCGACCTGCTTGCCGACCTTTCGGGGGAGAAAGAAAAGATGACGCTCTCTTACGAGAGCGAGGCGGAAGGAGAGGGCGCCCGGGTGATCCGGGACGCCTACAAAAAACTGTTTTCCGAAAACCTGACCCGCGAGATCGCGGCGGGCTGTACCCTCTTCGGGGTGCACCGCGACGATATCAACGTCCAGATCAACAACCTGTCCGCCCGCGCTTTCGCGTCGCAGGGACAGCAGCGCTCGGTCGTCCTCGCCCTGAAACTGGCGGAGGGCGAGGTCTGCCGCGACGAGACCGGGGAGTATCCCGTCTTTCTCTTCGACGACGTGATGAGCGAACTCGACGAGACGAGAAGGGGCTACGTGCTCCGGGAGACGGGAAACCGACAGGTCATCCTGACGGCTTGCGAATCGGGGGGTTTTGATCCCCGCGCGGTCAATATGATCGGCGTTTCGGATGGCGTTTTCACCGAAGAAAAGCCGAACGGAGGACAATCGACGTGATGTATCTGCATATCGGGAACCAGGAGACCGTACGGGTCCGGGATCTGGTCGCCTTCTTCGATTTTGACTCGATGACCGTCGCGTCGATCTCCCGCCGGTTTCTATCCGCGTGCGAAAAGAAAAACATGATCTCCGACTGCACGGGGGGCGAGATCCCGCGCAGCGTGCTTCTGGTCTCGGACGCGAAAACCAAAGAGACCCGCATCCTCTTCTCTCTGCTTTCAACCGCGGCGCTCCGCGCGCGGCTCGACGGCGGAACAAACGACTGACAAGTAAACGGTATCATATCGAAAGGAAGAAACGACCATGACCGATGAAATGAAGGAACTCGAGACCGCAGCCGAGGAGGCAGACCTCGAACCGAAAGAGTACGAGGACGGTAACATCCGGGTACTGGAGGGGTTGGAGGCGGTCCGGAAGCGCCCCGGAATGTATATCGGGACGACCTCCGCAGGCGGGCTTCACCACCTCGTTTACGAGATCGTCGACAACGCGATCGACGAGGTGCAGTCGGGGGTCTGCGACACGGTGCGCGTCACGCTCAATCCCGACGGCTCGGTCACGGTCAAGGACAACGGGCGCGGCATCCCGGGCGGTATCAACCCGCAGACCGGGCTTCCCACGCTCGAAGTCGTTTATACGAAACTGCACGCGGGCGGTAAGTTCGGCGACGGCGGCTACAAGGTCGCCGGGGGTCTGCACGGCGTCGGCGCGTCGGTCGCGAACGCGCTCTCCGAGTGGATGGAGGTCGTTTCCTGCCACAACGGACAGCGGTATTCCGAGCGGTTTGCGCGCGGCGAGGTCGCCCGTCCCTTCGCCTGTGAAGGCGAGACCGAGGATCACGGCGTCAGCGTTACGTTTAAACCCGACGGCGAGATCTTCGAGGTGCTTGAGTTCGACTACGACACGCTGCTCAACCGGATGCGGGAGCAGGCGTTTCTGAACGCCGGGGTGCGGATCATCCTCGAGGACACCCGCCCCGAAATGGAGCGGAGCGACGACCTGCATTACGAGGGCGGCATCGCGAGCTACGTCGATTACCTGAACACCTTAAAGCATTGCGAACGCATCCACCCCGACATCATCTATATGACGACCGGGAAGGCGCTGCCCTCCGCCGAGGTCGCGATCCAGTACAACGACAGTTACAACGAAACGGTCATCAGTTTCGCCAACAGTATGACGACGATTGAGGGCGGTACGCACGAGACCGGGTTCCGCTCGGCGCTGACAAGGGTGTTGAACGATTACGCCCGCCGGATCGGGGCGCTGAAAGACAGCGACAAGAACCTGTCGGGCGAGGACGTCCGCGAGGGGATCACCGCCGTCATCTCGATCAAGATGGAGGACGCGCAGTTCGAGTCGCAGACCAAATCCAAACTCGGCAACTCCGAGATCCGCACGCTCGTCGAGAATATGATGAACGTCAAACTCGCCGAGTACCTTGAAGAGAACCCCGCGTCGGGAAAACTGATCATCGAAAAGGCGCTCGCGGCGTCGCGCGCCCGCGAAGCCGCGCGGAAAGCCCGCGAAATGACGAGAAGAAAATCGGTGCTAGAGGGCTCGACCCTGCCCGGCAAACTCGCCGACTGTCAGGAACGGCGCACCGACCTGACCGAACTCTACCTCGTCGAGGGAGATTCGGCGGGCGGGTCTGCAAAGGACGGACGGGACAGCCGCTTCCAGGCGATCCTGCCCTTGCGCGGTAAGGTTCTGAACGTCGAAAAAGCACGGCTCGACAAGGTCTACGCCAACCAGTCGCTGATCCCGATCATTCAGGCGCTCGGCTGCGGGATCGGCGAGGACTTTGATATCACGAAACTGCGTTACGGCAAGATCATCATTATGGCGGATGCCGACGTCGACGGTTCGCACATCCGGATCCTGCTGCTGACCTTCTTCTTCCGGCACATGAAACAATTGATCGAGGACGGTCACGTGTATCTCGCGCAGCCGCCGCTCTATAAGGTACACAGAGGAAAGATCGTCAAGTACGCCTTCAACGACGCCGAGCGCGACCGGATCATCGCCGAACTCGGGCCGACGTCGGAAGCCGAACGCTACAAAGGTCTCGGTGAAATGGACCCCGAACAACTCTGGGAGACGACGATGGATCCGACCTACCGCACGCTCTTAAAAGTCGAGATCAACGACGCGATCGCCTGTGACGAGGCTTTCTCCGCCCTGATGGGCGATCAGGTCGAACCGCGTCGAGAATTCATTGAGAAAAACGCCAAGTTCGCCGTCAATCTGGATATCTGACCGAAGACTGTAAAGAGAAGGAAGAAAAGATGGATAAGAAATCGTCCTACACGCCGGAAGACATCACGTTTCCGCAACAAAAAATTCTCGGACGGAATATGGAGAAGGAACTCAAGACGGCGTTCATCGAGTATTCGATGAGCGTCATCACGAGCCGCGCTCTTCCCGACGTCCGCGACGGAATGAAGCCGGGTCAGCGCCGCATCCTTTACGCGATGTACGAGGATCACCTGACCTACGACAAACCTTTCCGCAAATCGGCGACCACCGTCGGTAACGTGCTGGGTCGCTATCATCCCCACGGCGACGCCGCGGTCTATCAGACGATGGTCCGTATGGCGCAGTCGTTCTCGCTCCGCTATCCCCTGATCGAGGGGCACGGCAACTTCGGTAACGTCGACGGCGACCCCGCCGCCGCCTACCGGTACACCGAGGCGAGAATGAGCAAACTCGCCGATCAGATGATGGCGGATATCGAAAAGAACGTCGTCAACTTTCTCCCCAACTTCGACAACTCGCGCAAGGAGCCCGAGGTGCTTCCCTCGCGCTTCCCGAACCTCTTGGTCAACGGGTCGGTCGGTATCGCCGTCGGTATGGCGACCAACATTCCGCCTCACAACCTCCGCGAGGTGGTCGACGGGATCGTGTACCGGATGGACAATCCCGAATGTACCGTTCCCGAACTGATGGAATATATCAAGGGTCCCGACTTCCCGACCGCGGGGATCGTGTACGGCTCGCGCGGGATGCTCGACGCCTACTCGACCGGGCGCGGCAAGGTGATCGTCCGGGCGCGCGCGAAGATCGAGGACGATCAGCACCGGATCATCGTGACCGAGATCCCCTACGCCGTCAACAAGAGCCAACTGATCGAAACGATGGCCAACCTGATCAACGACAAGAAGATCGAGGGGATCACGGGACTGCGCGACGAGTCGGGGCGCGACGGCATGCGGATCGTGATCGAATACCGCCGCGACGCCAACGGCGAGGTCATTCTGAACCAACTCTACAAGTACAGCCAACTGCAGGACACCTTCGCCGTCAATATGCTGATGCTGGTGAACGGCGAGCCGAAGATTCTGTCGCTTCCCGAGATCCTCGACCAGTATATCCTGTTCCAGGAGGGGATCATCGTCCGTCGGACGCAGTTCGATCTCGACCGGGCGCTGAAGGAAATGCACATCTACGAGGGCTATAAGATCGCGATCGACCACATCGACGAGATCATCAAGATCATCAAGGCGAGTTCCTCGATCCCCGACGCGAAAGCCAACCTGATGGAGAGTTACGGTTTGACAGATCCGCAGGCGCAGGCGATCGTCGAAATGACGCTCGGCAAACTGTCGGGACTGGAACGGCAGAAGGTCGAAGACCGGCTGCTGAAACTCGAAGAGACGGTCGCCGATCTGCAGGCGATCCTCTCCGACGACGGGCGGGTGCGCGAGATCGTGAAGAACGAACTGATCTCAATGAAGGAAAAGTTCGGCGACGACCGGCGCACCGAACTGATCGAGGCGACCGACGACATCGACATCGAGGACCTGATCCCGCGGCATACCTGCGTTCTGACCGTGACGACCGGCGGCTACATCAAGCGGCAGCCCGCCGACACCTATTCGGCGCAGCACCGCGGCGGCAAGGGCATTATCGGTATGGGACACAAGGAAGAGGACGACGTGGTCGACGTGATCGTCGCGAACAGCCACGCGCTCCTGATGTTCTTTACCAACAAGGGACGGGTCTATACCAAGAAGACCTACCGCATCCCCGAGGCGGGACGTACCGCGAAGGGGACCAATATGGTCAACGTCCTCGACCTGACCGAGGGCGAGAACGTCACGGCGATCATCTCGATCGACGCCTTCACCGAGGGCGAATACCTGACGATGGTCACCAAGAAGGGCGTCATCAAGAAGACCCCGACCAAGGACTTCGAGTACCAGAGACGCTCGGGCAAGATCGCGATCACCCTCGACGAGGGCGACGACCTGCTCTTCGTCCGCAAGACCAAGGGCGACGACGACCTGATCCTCGCGACCCGAGGCGGATACGCCACCCGCTTCAGCGAGACGACCGTCCGTCCGATGGGACGCGGCGCGCGCGGCGTGCGCGGCATCCGGCTCGTGGGCGACGATTACGTGATCGGCGTGGCGCTGGTCGAAGAGGGCAAGCAGCTGCTCACGATCACCGACCGCGGCTTCGGAAAGCGGACCGAGTTCGACGACTTCCGCGTGCTGAAAAACAGAGGCGGGCAGGGCGTTACGGCGCACAACCTCAACGACAAGACCGGCAACCTCGCCGCGATCGCGGCGGTGTCCGAATCCGACGATATCATGATGATCACCAACGACGGGACCATCATCCGGATCCCGGTCGCGGGCATCCCGATCTACTCGCGTTCGGCGGGCGGCGTCATCGTGATGCGGCTCTCCGAGGGCGCGGCGATCGTCAACCTGTCGCGCATCGAGCCGCAGGAGGAACTGGACGAGGAGATCACCGCCGACGAGACGACGGAGCATCCCGAACTCTCCGAGAACGGCGAAGAGGCGCCCGACGCGGCGTCCGACGAACCCGCCGATACAGGGGCGGAAGAGCCGGAAGACGAAGCCGAAGAGGGCGAACCCGACGAAAATGAAGAACTCTGACGCGACCCGCCGGGCGTTTGCCCGGCGGATCTTCGGTAGGACGGCGGCGTTGCTCCTCGCTTTCACCCTGCTGTTTGCCCTGCTCTCCTGCGGCGAAAAACCGATCGAACCCGCCGACGAGGGCGAGGTGATCGCGGCGGCGGAAGAGTTGGTCGCGAAGGCGAGCCCCTGGATCCGGCTCTTCTTCACCGAGGGCGGGATGCCGTTCCTTGCAGACGGACGGACGGTCGGCGTTTACCGCGAGGTCGACGGCGCCGAGATGGAAAAACGCGGGTTCGCACGGCTGTCCGACTTGAAAAAGTTCGAGAAAACGGTGTTCAGCCCGTCGATGTGCGAGCGTTTCGACGCCGTGCTGTTTTCGGGCGGCGCCGGATGGAACGCCGCTCTGATCGAGAACACGGAAACCGACTATTCGACGGGTGAGAGGCAAACGGTCTTTCTCTGCTTCCTCGCGTCGCCCGACGAACTGCCGATGCTTCCGGGCGCGGAGGCGACCTTCGATTTTGACCGCGCGACCGTCTCCGACAACCGCGGCGACCGCGCGAAGGTGACGGTCCCGGCGACGGGCGTCGGTGAAAACGAGGGCAAAACCGTTGACAAGACCTTCGATCTTCGCAAGATCGACGGGGTCTGGTATCTGGACAATTATCCGAACGTCGTTTTTCCGAAAGGGGAGAATTGACGCGAGCGGAACGGGGGAGGAGGACGCGATGACCTTTTCACAAAAACTGATCGCCCTGCGGCGGCGAGACGGGCTGACCCAGACGGGACTGGCGCGCGCGGTCGGCGTGACAAGACAGGCGGTCTACCTCTGGGAGAAGGGGCTCTCCTATCCCGAAGCCGAGGCGCTGCTTGCGCTCCGGCGGCTCTTCGGCGTGTCGATCGACGCCCTGCTCGTGGAGGAAATCGTCCTCGACGCGGGCGCCGAAGCGGGACCGACGCCGCCGCGCGCAGCCCGAAAAGCAGAACGAACAACGGCGCGCCCCGCCGAGTCGGAACGCCGAGAAACGGCAGAGGAAGCGATCGAAAACAAGCGTTTTGAAGCCGAAAACGAAAAAACCCCCGTCGAAAATGCCGAAATCGGCGACCCGCCAGCAGACGCCGCGGAGGAACCCGCCCTTGAACCGACCCCGAAACACGAGCCGCAAAGCGCCCCGCTGCGGGCGAAGGTCGAGCCGTCGAGGAAGATGAAGAGCGGGTCGCTCCTTGATCTCTTCGGGGCGTTCTGGAAACGGAAAAAATAAGGAAAATTCCCGACCCGGCTGCATAAAGCGGACGGCGTCGGGCAAAACTCGGAAAACGACCCCCGCCCCGACCCGGGCGACGGGGGATCGGAGAAGCATCTTTTCGCCTTCCTTTACATAGAGTTTTGGGAGGGGCGTATGGTAAAAGGATGTCAGAGACGGGTGCTTCACCTGAAGAACCCCGAAAGCGGGCTGTTTGAGGAGGCGTTCTTCTTTCTGAAGGCGCCGACGCTCTCGGAACCGGCAGACGTTCGGGAAATGGTCGCCGAGGCAAACCGCATCCTGCTCGGATGCCGGGAGAGCGAAACGCGGAACCGCCCGCGCTCGCGGCGGCTCGCGTTTTTCGTCGGGATTTTGACCGGCGCGGTGATCGCGACGGCAACGCTTATCATCATCGGATTGATCGTATGATCCGGAAAGGAAATTATGGCAAAGAATAAACAGGAACAGAGCCGCGAGGAGAGAGCAAGACGTCCCCGCGGACAATCGGAGGGCGCTCGCCCCGAGGCGCGTGACGGAAAGCGACCGGGTAAGGCGCGCCGCCCCGCAAAGGCGACCGACCCGAAAACCGGAGACAGAACCAAACGGCAGGGCGCGCCCGCGTCGGGCAACCCCGAGAAGAACGAGCGCCGGAACCGGGCGGCAGCCGCCGCCCGCACCGAAAACCGGCGCGCTCCCGCCGCGCGGCGGGAACTCCGCGCCCCGGTACATCAGAGGAAAGACCGCGCCGAACGCGGCGCGGAGCAGAGCGTGAAAGGCACGCTCAGGGTCATCCCGCTCGGCGGGCTCGGGGAGATCGGGAAGAATATGACCGCGATCGAGTACGGCGACGATATCGTCGTGATCGACTGCGGGCTCGCCTTCCCCGACGAGGAGATGCCGGGCGTGGATCTCGTGATCCCCGACGTCTCTTACCTCATCAAGAACCAGGCGCGCGTGCGCGGGATCCTGCTCACGCACGGGCACGAGGATCACATCGGCGCGATCCCCTACGTTTTGCAGCAGATCCGCGTGCCGATCTACGGGACCCGGCTGACGGTCGGGATCGTGAAGAACAAACTCGCGGAGACTTCCCTGCCCTACGAGCCGGAACTCGTCGCCGTCGAGGCGGGCGACACGGTGAAGTGCGGCGCGATCACGGCGGAGTTCATTCACGTCAATCACTCGATCGCGGACGCCTGCTGCATCGCGCTGCATACCCCGGCGGGGGTCGTGCTTCATACCGGCGACTTCAAACTCGACGTGTCGCCGATCGACGGGAAGATGATCGACCTCGTCCGGATCGGGCAGCTCGGGGCGGAGGGGGTTCTGCTCCTGCTCTGCGAATCGACCAACGCCGAACGCCCCGGCTTTACGCCGTCCGAGCGGACGGTCGGGCTGTCGCTCGATCGGCTGTTCCTCGAGCACCGCGACAAGCGGCTGATCATCGCGACCTTCTCGTCGAACGTCCACCGCGTCCAGCAGATCGTCAACGCCGCCGCCAAATACGGGCGGAAGGTCGCCGTCGTCGGGCGCAGCATGGTGAACGTCATCGGCGCCGCCGTCGACCTCGGGTATATGACCGTCCCCGACGGGGTGCTGATCGACGCCGCCGACGTGAAGCGCTACAAACCCGAGCAGCTGACCATCGTCACGACGGGTTCGCAGGGAGAGCCGATGTCGGCGCTCTATCGCATGGCGTTTTCGGAACACAATCAGATCAAACTGACCCCGTCCGACGTCGTGATCCTCTCCGCGTCGGCGATCCCCGGCAACGAAAAACTGGTCGGCAAGATCATCAACGCCCTCGTCCGGGCGGGGATCCGGGTCGTCAACGACGCCGTCGCCGACGTCCACGTTTCGGGTCACGCCTGCCGCGAGGAACTGAAACTGATGATCGGGCTGGTCAAGCCGAAATACTTTATGCCGGTGCACGGCGAGGAACGGCACCTGTACGCGAACAAGGCGCTCGCCGAGTTTATGGGTATTCCCGCCGAGCGCATCTTCGTCGCGACCGAACTCGGGCAGGTGCTTGAGATCGACCGCAAGGGCGCGCGCTTCGCGGCGTCGGTCCCCGCCGGAAAGGTGCTGGTCGACGGTTCGGGCGTCGGGGACGTCGGTTCGGTGGTGCTCCGCGACCGTAAAACGCTGGCGCAGAGCGGGCTGATCGCCGTCGTCGCGACGGTCGACCCGGTCGAAAAACTGATCGTTTCGGGACCCGAGATCGTCTCGCGCGGCTTCGTTTACGTCCGCGACAACGAGGAACTGATGGACCAGGCGAAGAAGATCGCCTACGACGCCGTCAACCGCGCCCTCGATCAGTACGGCTGCGACTGGGCGGCGATGAAAACGGCGCTGAAAGAGAAACTCGCGAAGTTCCTATACGAGGCGACGGGCAGAAGCCCTGTCATCCTACCCGTGATCCTATCGCTTTGACGTGACGACGCGCGCATACGGCACAGGACGGAAAACAAAAAGGGAGTATCTAATGTTCGAGGTGCTTTTCGCTTTGTTCCGTTATCCCGCATAGCAAATTGCATTTAAGGATGAAAACCACCCGCGTTCGCGAGTGGTTTTCTCCTTTTTATTTGTAATTTTTGTTTTCCTCTCGCCGTTTGCGACCTCTCGCCGTATGTATATACGGCTTCGGGTCGCAAACGACGACCCTGCACTCGCCTGCGCGCGCCTGACGGCATTTGCTGGCGCAGTTAGGTTGAAGGCGACGCGCGGATGCGGCACAGGACGGAAAACGAAGGGATTATATGATGCTCCGTTAAAGCGTTTTGCTCTGTGAAAACGCTTCGCGTTGTGAAACGCTGATTAAGGTTGAAACCCGCTCGCAAAAACGCGAACGGGTTTTTTCTTTTGTTTCTGTTCGCTTTTCTCTCGCCGTTCTCTCTCGGCGCGCTGTCATTCTGCCCCGTCATTCCGGCTTTATAAGAAACCGCCCCCCCGAATTGCGTTCGGCGTGGGGCGGCGTTTTTTCGTCGCGGGGAAACGGATGAAGCGCGGATCACTCGGCGGAAGGGGTGGTGAGGGGAGAGAGATCCAGCAGTTTTTTGGCGCGGATGTAGGCGCTGAGCGCCTGCGAGACCGCAAGGTGCGAGTCTTGGTTCGGGTGGTTCTGATCCCCCGAGGTGTTGGTCTCCACCGTGATCTGATAGAGCCCGGCGTTCTCTCCGCCGAGTTCCGCGAAAACGTCGTTCAGCCACCGGTTGACCTGCGAGTTCGGCGAGATCATCATCCCGACGATCCAGAGGATCGGCACGTCGGTTCCGTGCGCGTCGCGGATCTCGGTGATCAGGGTCTTCAGCGCCCCCTTGTACTCCGCGTCGTCGGTTGCGGTCGTGAGGATACTGTC
>CAMJDE010000036.1 GCA_946404295.1 uncultured Clostridia bacterium
TGCGTGATCGAGTCGCCGAGGAACAGGATGCGGTGATCGTATGCGACCGGCTCGATATAGGTCGCGCCGTCGGCGTCGAGGAAGCCGAGCGCACCGCCGCCGTGGTGAGGAAGCCAGAGCGTGACGCGCGTTTCGGCGTAGGGCGCGCCGAGTTGGTCGACCAGCGGGATCCTTACCTCAGTCACGCCTTCTTTTCTCAAATCGGAGCAGTAGAGCGTCCGGTTGTAGACGCCGTTCAGCCAAACGTCGACCTTATTCCCCCCCGAGAGCATAAACGCGATCTCGCGGGCGTCGGTTCTGAAATCGAGGCGGATGCCGCAAAGAGACTTGCAGCGGTCGCCGAGTTTTTCGGAGCAGGAATACCACCCCGCCTCCTCTTCCTCGGTGAACCGCGAGAACCGCACGCCGCAGTCCTCCTCCCAGATGCGCACCGCTCCGACGGTGATCTTTTTGATCGTTTCAAAATCCGCTCTCATAGTCCCCTCCCGGAAGATTTCTTTTCCCATTATAGCACACAACCCACGCCCACGCAAGCAAGATAAGCAAAAAAGGGGGCTTTTTTTACGAAAAAAACACCTTTTTCTTCACGGGCGAGATCGACTTTCCGAAAAGGGTGGAAAAACGGTTCGGAACGTGTTATAATAAGAGCGAACGTTCTTCTCTGTGAGGCGATTATGAAAAACGACAAAAAGATGTCCTCGATCCGCGAACTGTATCGGATAGGTCGCGGTCCGTCCAGTTCCCACACGATGGGACCGGAGCGCGCCTGCCTGCAAATGAAAAAGAAATATCCCGAAGCCGACGGCTATCGGGTCACGCTTTACGGTTCGCTTGCTATGACCGGGGCGGGTCACGGCACCGATCGCGTGATCCGCGAAACGCTGTCTCCCATGACGGGAGACGTGGTTTTCGACCGAAAAACGCCCACCGAACGCCACCCGAATATGATGGACTTTACCCTTTTCAAAAACGGAAAGGAACTGTCGACCGAGCGGATATGGAGCATCGGGGGCGTCGCGATTTTCCCCGACTGTGAAGAACGCGGCGAAGGGGTCTACCCTCTTTCGACGTTTCGCGATATTGCGCGGAAATGTACCGAAAAGAACGTCCGGCTCTGGCAGTACGCCGAAGCGATCGAAGGCGACGAACTCTTCCCTTATCTCGAAAAGGTCTGGGAAACGATGAAAGCGTCGATCGAGCGCGGTCTTTCGGTCCGGGGGATTCTGCCCGGAGGGCTTGGCACCGAACGGCGCGCGCAGATTATCTATCAGAAGAAACACATTGACGAATCCCCGCAAACGCGGGAGAACCGTCTTGTCTCGTCCTACGCCTTCGCGGTCGGGGAGGAGAACGCGGCGGGCGGGGTGATCGTGACGGCGCCGACCTGCGGTTCTTCGGGCGTGCTTCCCGCCGTGCTTCGCTACATGCAGGAATCGCGCGGCTTTTCGGACGAAGAGATCCTCCGTGCGCTTGCAGCGGCGGGCGTGATCGGCAACCTGATCAAAACCAACGCCTCGATCAGCGGCGCGGAATGCGGGTGTCAAGCCGAGATCGGCTCTGCCTGCTCGATGGCGGCGGCGGCTCTCGCCGAACTGTTCGGCATGGGGTTCGACCAGATCGACTACGCCGCGGAGGTGGCGATGGAGCATCACCTCGGTCTGACCTGCGATCCGATCGGCGGGCTCGTGCAGATCCCGTGCATCGAACGGAACGCCGTCGCGGCGATGCGCGCGATCAACGCGCTTTCGCTCGCCAATTTCCTTGCCGACTCCCACAAGATCAGTTTTGATCTGGTCGTGAAAACGATGTACAACACGGGAACCGACCTGCCGCTCGGCTACCGCGAGACCTCGTCGGGCGGTTTGGCGAAATACTACCCGATCGAAAAGAACTGAACGTACGACAAAAGGCGGGAGCGAAATTCGCTCCCGCCTTTTGTTTTTGTTTTTCAATCTCCGACGCCCGACGCCAGATATTTGGCTTGGATCGCGTCGGCGGAAAGGACCGACGAATAGATATTCATCGCCCGGATCTCTCCGTTCATAAAGCGGTCCCCGATGCCATAGAGCGCCGAGTCGCCGCCGACGGCAAGGAACTGCGAACTCTCCTTGAGCGGGAACCAGACCTTACCCGTTTGGCTCTTGGTCGCGGCGAGTTCGCCGTTGACGTAGAAGCGGATGACGCTGCCGTCGTAGGTGCCGACGAGGTGAACGGTCTCACCGCAGGGGATCGACGCGCCCGCGCCGTAGTAGTCGCCGTTGCTGCCGTTCATAATATAGAGGTACAGATACGCCTTTCCGTCCGCGTTGTATTCCAGACCTAAACCGCCCGTTTCCTGGTTGGACGCGAGATTGACGTAGCGGGTACCGTCGTATTTCGCCGTCACGGTCCCGTTGCCGAGGACAGTTTCCGACACCCGTCCGATCCACTCGAAGGTAACTCCGGTCTCCAGCACGTCGTAGTAGTCGGCGATCCCGTCCCAGCGGTAGGCGTCGTCGCCGTCGAAACTTGCGTAATAGCCGCCTTCTCCGTCGCTTGTGACCGTCGGCTCGCCAAGCGCCGTCAGCGCCTCGCCCGTAAGCAGATCGCGCGCGACGCCCTCGTTATCGAACCCGAACGAAAAGACGTCGGGGGCGGGGTTGCCGCCGTTATCCGAGAGGGTACGTACGGCGAGCGTCAACGGATCGCTCATCACGCCGTACGCGTTATAGGCGTAGACGCGGACGGTATAATCGACGTCGGGATCAAGACCCGAGAAGGACGCCGTGATCTCGGGAAGCGGGTATTTCTGCTGCCCACCCTGCCGGTAGACGGTATGGACGATTTCCCCGCCCTGCAGTACGTCCGCGCGGTAACTCCGCACGTAGTCGGGGCAGCTCGCGTTCGGGATCGAGACGCGGATCGACTCGTCGGATACCGAAAGAAGGGTCAGGGGCTCGGAGAAGGTCGGGGCTTCGGAGCTCGCCTTGCGCTCGGAGGTGAAGGTGAAGTTCTCGGGGTCCCCGATCGAGTCGATGACGACCGGCTCGAATAAGAACCGGTCCGCCTCCGCGTCGTAGTACCGGAGCCGGATCGCGTTGTTTCGGTCGACCTCGACGATGGTATAGACCGAAGCGTACCACTCGGCGTGTTCAAAGTATCTGCCCAGCATCACGTACTGATACCCGCCGTGCAGATCCCGCCGGAAGTAACTGCCGCGGGTCGTGCCGTCGCCGGTGTAAAACGGACTGTCGTCGTAGGCGAGCGTCCCGGTGTTGATCGCGGTAAAATTGCCCTGCCACACCGACTCGGGATCGCAAGCCGGCGCGTGCGTATGCCCCGACATGTAGACGACCTGCGGGTATTTATCGAGGACCGCTCCGATATCGTCGGTGGGATAGTTGCTCTCCCTTATACTGCCGAGACAAGTTTCCCAGACCGGCACGTGACCGAAAACGAAGATGGGCTTCTTCCCCGTCGGGTCGCTTGCCGCCGCCGCGGCGATCTGCTCATCGAGCCACGCCGTCTTCGACTGTGAGAAGCCGCGCCCGCCTTTGGCGTCGGGGCTGAACCCGATAAAGGTGAAACCGTTGATGACGTTGACGCTGTCGACGTCATAGCCGAAATAGTCTTCAAACCGGTTATAGGTCGTGGAGAAAGACGAATTGTTCGAGACCGAATCCTCTCCGGGATTTCGGAACTCGTGATTTCCGAGGCAGGCGAGCAGCGCCGTTTCCGGGCGAAGATTCGCGTTTGCGACGTCGAAAAACGCGTCGTATTGCCTGGTCGTTCCCTCGTCGGTATAGTCGCCGACAAGAACGACGGCGTCGAGCAGATCGTACGCTTCCCCATCCGCGTAACCGTAGGAGGACGTGAACAAACGTTCGGTCACAAGAGAGGCGTGCTCGACCTCTTCGGTCGTCGCCTTCTCCGACGCGCCGGCGTCGTTCATCACGCGCGTATGCACGTCGGACGTCAGGGCGAAGCGCAGAACCGGGATAAAGTCGCCGCGGTCGACGGCGAAGGCGTAGCGGACGCCGGTGCTCTTCGCGTCGGAATAGCGGATCCCCGCGCCGTCCTCGACGAAGGCGCGGACGTTGATCTTGTCACCGTAGGACGCCTTCGGAATATCGGTCATCTTGACCGCCGCCCAGTAGCGTCCGGCGGGAGCGGGAACAGGTTTGCCGTCGGCTGTGATCGACGAATAGACAACGGCGGTATCCTGCACCGAGCAATCGGCGCCGCCGACCGTCGGGTTCTCGTTCGTGCGTGAGAACACGAACCCCACGCGGCTGTAATCGAGCGAGCCGACCGTGAAAACGAAACGCAGAGCGGTGCTCTCGCTGTCGATCGTATCGGATAAAACCGTCTGAAAACCGAGATCCGCGATCTCCTCCTCCGGCGCCCCGGCGGACGCGACGGCGAAGAGCAAAAGAAGCATAAAGACAAAGAGCGCCCCGGTAAAAAACAAAACGAGCGGGATCTTCCGTCCATACGATCGAACAAACATAGAAAACTCCCTTTCGGAACGAGATTCGAAACGTTCAAAATATGATAAATTATTATATAACGCCGCCCCGAAAAAAGCAATACGCGCGCGCGGAGCGGCGCCAAAACGGCGGCGTAAAGAGGGGCTTTGACCGGGTGTTCTTTCTTGCAAACCGCGAAGAAAAGCAAGGTGAGAACCGACGGGAGCCAAGCGTTGCGAACGCGCCGAAAAAAAGCAAAAGGGCGGTTTTTCGCGCAGTTCGACCGAAAAATGCCTTCGGTATTCTGCACAGTTTTGAAGCCGGATTTTTGTTCAGGATGCCCTTTTGTGGTACAGACGCCGAAAGGAACCGTCACGGGGACAGATCGACTGCGCGCGCTTGCGCCCGAACGTGTGAAAAGGAGAGCTGCATAGACGCACAAGCGCAGAAAGCGACCGCGGGAGCGGTCGTTCTCGGTGCAGGATCGCATAACCGGGAACCAGAACCAATAAAGAGCGCGCCCAAAGGGGCACGCTCTCTTTGTTTCACGTTAAGTAAAAAAGAAATAACGAGGTCATTTGATTCATTTAGCGCTTTTTTCATTTAAGTTTGCTTTCGCTGTATTAATTGAAGAAACAAGTAATCGGCGAATGGACCCGCAATCATGCAGCAAAGGAGAAACGGTTTCAGCGATACATATTTCTGCTTTCGACAGCAATTCCAGCCAGTATTCCGTTTCGTAACACTCTTTGAGAGCAATCTGCAATTTGGCGATAAAGTCCGGTTTGCTATGCGCATAGTTGGCTTCCCTGATATTTGCGCCGATACTTGTTGCCGAGCGCTCCAACTGATTCATAAGTGAGTAATGTCCATTGATTCCGTCACAAAGTTTGAGAATACTTACCGCGAAATCCATCGAACAATCGGAAAGTTTTCTTTCAGACACTGTTATCACCTCGAATAAAGAATAGTATGAAGAATAATCGTCTGCAATGGTGAAATCGCGGCGCAAGCCGCGGTGAAATCTTCGGACTCATGTCCTCAGGTGAAATCGTTCGCTTCGCTCACGGTGAAATTAAATCCGTCCCTAACACCCGCACGAAGTGCGGATTTCACCCCGAAGGGATTTCACCGCACGGCAGCGCGATTTCTCCCGTCCGTAAGGACGGATTTAGTTGAAAGAAACCTGATTTGTCAGCCAAATCAGGTTTCTTTCGTGGTGCGCCCGACAGGACTTGAACCTGCACCTTTTCAGACCGGAACCTAAATCCGGCGCGTCTGCCAATTCCGCCACGGGCGCGGATTGTTCAGGATAGCTGCCGCGTGATGAAAGAAATATCGGGCAGGATCCAGGTCGGCTTTTCGGGCGAGTTTTCGACGTCGGAAACGGTGCCTTCGCCCGAGAGGACGAGCACGCTGTCGATCCCGGCGCGGACGCCGGCGGCGATATCGGTGTAGACCCGGTCGCCGACGATCAGGGCGTCGGACTTCGCGTAGCCGGTCCGCTCAAGCGCGAGCAGGATCATATCTGGTTCGGGTTTTCCGATGAAACGCGGCGTCTTCCCCGTCGCGTTGGCGATCATTTTCGAGACCGAGCCGCAGTCGGGAACGAAACCGTACCACGTCGGACAGACGAGGTCGGGGTTGGTCGCGAGATACGGAAGGTCGCGGCGGAGCAGGACGCAGACGTCCTCGAGTTTTTGAAAGGTCAATTCGGTGTCGAAGCCGAGCAACACCCCGCCGATCGCCGGATGATTCCGATCGGTCGTGACGGGGATCCCCGCACTCTCGAGCTGCGCGCGGAAGGACGCCGTCCCGGCGACGTAGAAGAGCGTGCCGGGGTGGTTCCTTTTGATATAGCAAACCGTCGCGTCGGTCGAGGTGAGAAAGTCGTCCGCCGTCGCTTTGATCCCGAGCCGCGCCATCTTTTCAAGATACGCGTCGACGCCGCGCGAGGAGTTGTTCGTCAAGAACAGGGCGCGTCCGCCGATCTCCGAAACGCGTGAGAGGAACGGGAGCGTTCCCTCAAAGAGCGTCTCGTCGAGATAGAGCGTCCCGTCCAGGTCGAGCAAAAATAAACGCTTGTTCCTGATCTCGGACAGCATAATTCCTCCTCGTTTGCGGGGGGTCAGTCGTTTTTCTCTTCTTCGGGGGTTTCGGTCGGTGCTTCTTCGGCGTTTGCGGTCGGTTCCGACGTCTCGGTTTCGGCGTACCATTCGTCACGATCGACGCCGTGCGTTTTCCCGCCCGGAAGGAACTGGACGAGCGCGCGGGATGCAGCCGCCGAGACCACGATCCCGGTCGCGAGTTCGATCAGGACGTTCAGCGTCAGAACCGAAAGGATGATCCCCCAAACGGTGGTTTCCGCAAAGTTGGGATCGTTATGATAGATCAAATAAAACCCGATGAAACCGCCGATAAACAGGATCGTGTTCAGCAGCGACGCGGTCGCGCCGCCCGCGATCATCGGAAGGACCTTCTCGCCCTTGATCCATTTGCGGTAGAGTTTGAAGAGGACGCCGGTCAGATAGCCCATCAGGGCGCGAGGGACGATGCAGAGAACGCCGGTCAGAAACGGGTTCATTGAAAGGAGCATCTGTCCGAACGCGTCGCCCATGATCGCCTGGATCAGACTGGTGACCCCGAACAGCGTTCCGAGAAACAACCCGGCGGAGGGTCCGACGACCATCGCGCCGATCGCGACGGGAATGGTCAGGAAGGTGATGCTGACGAAGCCGATCTTGAGATAGCCGAGCGGCGTAAAACTCATCAAAAGGACCAGCGCCGCGAGCACCGCGGTCAGCGTCAGGTCCTGCAACTGTTTTCCGTTGATTGCTTTTGTCTTCATGTCATACCTCTTTTCCGGGGATCGCCCTGTAAATAATTATTCCCATTATACACACCCCCGGGGGGTGTGTCAAGCGTTTTTTTGAAAAACCGGGGGTTTTCGGCACTTTTGCGAAAAAAGTCAATCGGCGCCGTACTCCATCAGGTGAAGTTCACGAATCCGACGGTCGGAGATCGACGCGTGGAGTTCCTGCGCCAGAGTGCCGATCGGCGTTCCCTGCGCCGAAAGTTCCCGCGAGATCGCGGCGTTGACCGAAGCGATCGCGCCGAGCGTCGTTTCCCGGTCGGTGCCAGAAACCAGCGTCGAGAGCGGTTCGTACGTTTCGGAAAGACACGGCAGGTCGCGAAGTGCGCGAAATTGCCACTTGTAATAGGGGCTGGGTTCCCCGGCGCAGAGAAACACGGCGGCGAGCGCGTGTTTGACGTATTCGCCGACCGACAGGTGCGCGGCGGGTTCGTCCCCGCGGGAGAGCATCCGGGGGTAATTGTACTCGCCCGCCTGCGCCATCAGGGCAAGCCGGGCGGCGAGTTTCTGCTTGCGGACGTCGGAGGGCATCCCGTAACGAAAGCCCTCTCTGCGGCGCGTCATCAGTCCCGCGTCGTCGCGAAAGATCTTGCCGTTCGTGGCGGCGGCGATCGCGTGATCGGGGAGCGCCATCCAGTCGAGCGGGTCGGTCGGGACGTCACGTCGTCCGAGCAGGGCGCGGAAAAAGCCGTCCGCCGTCAGAACGCCGAAGCGCGAGCCCTCCCCCGTCTTCGAGCGGAGCGACACCCCCTCGAACGTGCGGGGGAGCGACCGATAGGCGCGGGCGAGCGAGACGCCGAGTCTGATATCGTCCTCGTCGGAGAGCCAGATCGTAAATCCCGGTTCGTAGTCGTGATCGCGCGAGAGTTCGTCGTCGTAGCCGAAGCACTCCGATCCCTGTCCCGCGATCCCGACGGCGATCCGGTCGACGGCATCGGGGACGGTCCGCTCGATCAGTTCCCGCCCGCAGGCGAGATAGAACCGCTCGGCAAGTTCAATTCCGTTCATGGATCTCTTTCATCCTTTTTTCAAGTTCCGACGCGGCGAAAAACCACCCGTAATACGAGAACGCCGGCGCGCACTTCGACGCGACGAAGGCGTATTCGCCGTCGCGGGGACAGTCGGGGGCGTCGAGCGCCTCCCACGCGCGTTCGAGTGCGGCGTTGATCTTCTCGTCCTTGTCGGGGTCGTTCCCCTCGTTATAGAAATCGGCGAGGTTGACCGAGGTGACGGCGACGCCGGTGCGTCCCGCCCCTCCCTTCGACCGCATCAGGGCGAGCGCCCGGTTGTAGTATTCCTCCGCCGTAGCGCGTTCGCCGACCTCGGCAAGCGAGGACGCGAAGTTGTTGTAGAGCCCGCCGAGCCGTTCGTCGTCGGGCGAAAGGCGCGAAAGGTAGACCGTTTCCGCGCGGCGGTAAAGCGGGATCGCGCCCGCAGGGTCGCCGAAATGCTTTTTCGTCGTGGCGGCGTTGAGCAGGATCGTCGCGCCCGAAGCCGTGTCGGATAGTCCGCCGCGATCGAGCAGTTCCAGCCCGCGCGCGACCGCCGCGAGCCCGCGCTCGCGGTCGCTCGTCCGGCGCGAAAGCCCCATCATTTCGCTCTCGACCGAGAGTTCGCCGTCAAAGTCGCCGAGGGCGCGCGCCTCGCCGATCCAGTAATCGAGCAGGCGGATCCCCTCGCCGTAATCCCCGCGGGCGAGCGCGCGGTCGAGTTTGTCGATCACGTGACGGATCGGGATGCGCTCGGCGTTCCCCGCCTTGTCCTCGGGGTCGGTCGTCGAGAGGAGGCAGCGTTTCTCCTCGTAATCGTCGCGTTCAACCGTCATAATCACTCCTGCACTTTCAGATAGTAGTGGAGCGTGACCGAGATCCCGTTCTGCAGCGGAGTCGTGACTTCCATCAGAACCGTATCGGGCGAGAGCCCGACCACGTCGTTCTTGTCGGTCGTCTCCAGCAGCGGAGAACCGTCCGCGGCGTAGAGTTTGTAGACGACCTCGGCGCCCTCGCCGGAGAATGCGAACTCGGTGACGATCCGCCACGACGCGAGCGCGATCTCGGCGACGTTCTTCGGTCCGTTCGCGGTTTCGGGATAGTCGTAGCGCTTGACGAGTTCCTCTCCGTTCAAGGAAAACGACGCGGCGGAGGGGGTCAGGACGGTATTGCGGTGGGTCGCCTTAGGCATCGAGAGACGGTAGAGTTTCTTGCCCGACGTGAGGATGAAGAGCGAATAATCCGACGCGCCGAAATAGAGCGTCAGCGTCTCGTCGGGGCGCTCGCCGCGGAAGGTCAGACGGTAGGACGCGTACTTATCCGGCAAAGCCGAACGCGGAACGCGTTTTGCCGCCGAGAAGATCGCGTAGAGCAAATCCACGTCGCGGTTGTCGACGTAGCGGAGATAGGGGACCGGCGTATCCGCCCTCTCTCCCCCGCTCGTATCGAGCCGCATCTCGATCTCCCGGACCTTGTCGCGTTCGGGAAAAGGCGACGTCTCGAGCGCCCGCACGAGCAGGACGCACGAAGGCGTGAGCAGGAGCAGGAAGACGAGGAGGAGGATCAAAACGTTCTTTCTTTTCATAGCGAACTGTCCTTCTTATGTTCTGTCGACGCCCGCAAGGGCGCGGACGACGTATCCGGCAATGGTGAGCCCGGCGACGCTCGGAACGAACGAGACCGACGCGGGCGGCAGTTTTACCCCGTCCCGGGACGAGGTAACGACGGGGGGTTCGGTACTCCAGAGCGCCGTGACGCCGGAAACGCCCCGGCGGCGGAGTTCGGTGCGCATCACCCGCGCGAGCGGGCAGACCGACGATTTCGCAAGGTCGCCGACGACGAAGCGCGAGGGGTCGAGGTGGTTCCCCGTTCCCATACAGGTGATAACGGGGATCCCGCGCCGCTTCGCCTCGCAGACGGCGGCGATCTTCGCCGTCACGTTGTCGACGGCGTCGACGGCAAACGAGATCTCCCCGAGCGAGAACACTTCGGGAATATTGGCGGCGTCGAGAAAGGCGTCGAAGGTGACGACCTCGGCTGCGGGATTGATCGACGCGACGCGAAGGCGGGCGACCTCGGTTTTCTTTTGTCCGACCGTCTCTCGGGTGGCGAGGATCTGACGGTTCAGGTTGCTTTCCGTAAACACGTCGCAGTCGGCGAGAACGAAGCGGCCGACCCCGGCGCGGGCAAGCCCCTCGAGGACGAAGCCGCCGACCCCGCCCAGCCCGAGGATCAGAACCGTCGAACGCGCGAGGCGTTCGACCCCCTCTTCGCCGATCAGGCGGGCGGTGCGGGAGGTGAAGGTTTCGTCAGTCACGACCCTCTTCCCCCTTTCGTTCGGTCGGTGCGGGGGTGATCCCGAAATAGCGGAGTTCACGCCCGGCGTTCTCCTCGTTTCCCTTGTAGGAAGCGACGGCGCGGATGGCGTCGCCCGTGTTCTTTCTTCTCTTGCGCGAGAAGAGCATCCGAAGGAGGCGGCGAAGCCAGAAGAACGGATAGACGAGCCACGAGAGCGGCGCGCGGTATTTTTTGTGCGCCATCGAAACCAGCGGCGGGAAGGTGCGTTTGAAAAGATAGCGGAGACGCGGGAAACGGGATCGGTGCGATTCGGTATCCAGTTGATTGCCGACCCCTTTTTCAAGAGAACCGAACATCCCGGACGAAAAGAGCAGCGAGAGTTCGGTTTCGTCCTCCCCGTCGGGCTCCGTCGCGGGATCGGTCAGGAGCCGGGCGAGGCGCAGAACCCGGGACGCGAATTCCGCGAGCCCGTTTCGCGTGAGAAAATCGACGACCCGCGCCCGGTCGGGCAGATCGGGGTAACGGCGCAGAAGAAACGCGAAATCGAGGAAGGACCGCACGCCGATCCCGCCGTTCACGATGTGTTTGCGGGCGTGAAGCAGACCGTGCAGGAAAAGATCCTCTTCCGAGATCAGAAAACGGCCCGGCAGATCGGGGTCGGGCGTCGCCCGGTCGAACAGCCCCGTCAGCATCCCGCGGAAGGGGTCGTCATCGTCGAAGAGCGCGAAGTGGGGTTCAAGGGTGAACCAGGGATCCTTGTGAAAAACGAAGTGGTGGGAATAGTCGCGCGAAGAGAAGATCTCGGCGGCGTAGCCGACCCCCTCGAGCGCCGCTTTCAGGGCGGAATCGTCCCCCTCGTAGAGGAAAT
>CAMJDE010000037.1 GCA_946404295.1 uncultured Clostridia bacterium
AGATTACATACCGTTCTGCGAACGGATTACATGCCACGCTGCGCGTGGATTACATACCGCGCTCCGCGCGGATTTGGAACTGTGGGCTACGGAGCCGTCGGAAACGCGGGTTCAGCGTCTTTTCCCCTTGACAGCGTTCGCCCCGCCGTGCTATAATTTTCGGTGTGAAAAAAGCGCGGTTTCCAAGCGAAAAGGAGAACGAAAAATGAAGTTTGAAAACGAAACGATCCCGACGTCCGACGCCAACCGACCGTCCGTTCCCGCGGGGCTGCCGACGGCGGCGAAAAAGGGCGAACCGCTCTTCTGCCGCGACCCGTTTATCCTGCCCTACGACGGGGTCTACTACCTCTACCGGACGGCGGAAGCGAAGGGGGTCGAGTGCCTCGTTTCGACCGACCTCGAAACCTGGTCGGGACCTGTGCCCGTCTTTTCCAAACCCGACGACTTCGACGGCGAGGGCAGCTGGTTCTGGGCGCCCGAAGTCCACTACTACCGCGGGGCGTTCTACCTCTTTACCTCGGTGCGCGCCGCGAGCAACAAACACCGGCAGATCTCGGTCTACCGGGCGGACAACCCGCTCGGTCCGTTCGTTTGGCTGTCGGTCCTGTCGCCCCTCAACTGGGACGCGATCGACGGGACGTTATTCATCGATCACGAAGAAAACCCCCGTCTGATCTTCGTCCACGAGTGGACCTCGATGCCCGACGGAAACGGGAGTATGGTCGAAATGCGGCTTTCGGACGACCTCACGCGCGGGATCACGGAGCCCCGCGATCTTTTCTTCGCCCGCGATCCCGATTGGGCGACCAAGGGGATCACCGACGGTCCCTTTCTCTACCGCACCGAGGCGGGGGCGCTCCGCATGGTCTGGTCGAACTTCTCGGACGACGGCTACGTCGTGGCGCTCGCCGGTTCGGACAACGGGCGGCTTGACGGCAAGTGGTCGCAAATGGGGACGCTCTACCGCCGCGGGGCGAAAGAGGACTACGTTTTCGACGGCGGACACGCGATGATCTTCCGCGGCTTCGACGGGAAAAACCGGATCGTCTTTCACACCCCGAACAAAGCCGACCGCGCGGCGGGCGTATTCGAGCACGTCACGATCTTTGAGTTGAACGAGGAGAACGGCGAACCGAAACTCGGGAAAAGATGCGGTCGCTGACGCGGCCGCGCGATATGCTGCGTGCCTGCGGCACTACGCGCGATATGCAACGTGCCTGTGGCACGTCGCTCGATATGTTCCGCGCGTTTTGCGCAGAACGCGATATGCGGCGGGGAACCCCGGCACCCCTGCGCCGCGCGAAAGCGACATAATGCGTGCCTGCGGCACGTCGTTGCGCTCTCCCCGCGCACGGGCGCACATTCCCCTTGACTTTTTATTAACGTAATGTTATAATGGGAAATCATTACGCGGCTTTTGCCGGGAGGAAATCTGAAACGTGAAATTCGAAGAACTGTCTTCCAAACCGGATTTTTCCGAGATCCAGCCGGAGATCCTGCAATACTGGAAGGACGATCGCACCTTTGAGAAATCGGTCGAAAAGCCGACCGGGGGCGAGATCGTCTTTTACGACGGGCCTCCGTTCCCGACGGGCAAGCCGCATCACGGCACCGTCCTCGTCTCGTTCATCAAGGATATGATCTCGCGTTACTGGACGATGCGGGGTTACAGCGTTCCGCGCGTCTGGGGCTGGGATTGCCACGGGCTTCCGATCGAGAACCAAGCCGAGGTGCAGATGGGCATCGAGGACAAGAACCAGATCGAGAAGTCGATCGGGATCGACGTTTTCAACGACAAGTGCCGCGAGATCGTCTCGAACAACAACGAGGCGTGGCGCGAATACGTCGAGCAGATGGCGCGCTGGGTCGACTACGACGGCGCGTACAAGACGATGAACACGCCCTTCATGGAGAGCGTAATGTGGGCGTTCAAGACCTGCTACGACAAGGGGCTGATCTACCGCGACTACCGCGTCACCCCCTACTGCACGCATTGCGAGACGTCGCTCTCGATCTCCGACACCCGCGAATCGGACTCGACCCGCCCGCGTCAGGACCGTTGGGTCGCCGTCAAGTTCAAAACCCCTCTCGTTGAGAGCGGAAAACCCGTCTGTCTGCTCGCCTGGACGACCACCCCCTGGACGCTGCCGTCCAACCTCTGCCTCGCCGTCGGCGAGGGGCTTCGCTACGCCTTCGTCGACGTGGGAGACGAGATCTACGTCGCCTGCAAGGACACCCTGAAGAACTTTGTCAAGGTCTTCGGCGAGACGCCCGCGATCGTGCGCGAGTGCGAGGGGCGCGACCTGCTCGGCACGACCTACGAGCCGATCTTCCCCTACTTCGCCGACAAGAAGAACGAGGGCGCGTTCCGGGTCGTTGCCGCCGACTACGTCGGCTCGGACGAGGGCGTCGGCATCGTGCATACCGCCCCCGCGTTCGGCGAGGACGACTACTGGACCTGCAAGAACAACGGGATCCCGCTGGTCAACCCGGTCGACGCGAAGGGGCGTTTCACCCCCGAAATCACCGACTTCTATCCCGAACAGGGCGAAAAGAACGTGATCGAGATGAACCCGATCGTGATCCGCTGGCTCTACGACCGGGGGATCGCCGTCGCAGACGGTTCGATCGTCCACAACTATCCGCATTGCTGGCGCTGCAAACGCCCGCTGATCTACAAGGCGATGGACGCCTACTACTTCAACGTCGGGAAGATCAAGCCGAAACTGATCGACTTCAACGAAAAGATCAACTGGGTCCCCGACACGGTGAAGCACGGGCGGTTCGGCAACTGGCTCTCCGGCGCGCGCGACTGGAACATCTCGCGCAACCGCTACTGGAGCACCCCGATCCCGATCTGGGTCTGCCCCGACTGCGGCAAAAAAACCGTCGTCGGCTCGATCGACGAGATCGAGAAACTGTCGTGCGTGCGCCCCGACGACCTGCACCGTCAGTACCTCGACAAGATCCACTTCCCCTGCCCCGACTGCGGCGGGACGATGACCCGCGTGCCGGAGGTCCTCGACTGCTGGTTTGAGAGCGGGAGCGTGCCGTTCGCGTCGAAGCACTACCCCTTTGAAAACAAGGAGTGGTTTGAAAAGCACTTCCCCTCGGATTTCGTCGTCGAGTACACCGGGCAGATCCGCTGCTGGTTCTACTATCTGCACGTCCTCTCGACCGCGCTCTTCGACCGCCCGGCGTTCAAGAACGGCGTCGTGCACGGCACGATCCTCGCCAAGGACGGCAAGAAACTCTCCAAATCCTCGAAGAACTACACCGACCCGATGGAACTGATGAAGCGGTTCGGCACCGACGCCTTCCGTCTCTATCTGTACCAGACCAACGCCATGCTGATCGGCGACCTGCTCTTCGACGAGGCGGGGATCCTCGACGCCTATCAGCAGCTCGTGCTTCCCTTCTGGAACGCCTGCAACTTCTTCATTTCCTACGCGAACATCGACGGATTTGAACCGAAACAAGGTCTTCCGAAGAGCGACAACCAACTCGACCGCTGGGTGCTCGCGAAACTCGAAGCGACCGAAAAGACGATCACCGAGAATATGAACGGCTACCGCGTCAACCGCTACGTCGACGCGCTCGCCTCGATGGTCGACGGGCTGACCAACTGGTACATCCGCCGCTCGCGCAAACGCTTCTGGGCGTCGGGATACTCCGCCGACAAGGCGGCGGCGTACGACACGCTCTACTACGTGCTGGTCAACCTGACCAAACTCTTCGCCCCGGTCGCGCCGATCATCGCGGAGAAGATCTACCGCAACCTGACGGGCGAAGAATCGGTGCATCTTGCCGCCTGGCCGAAGGTCCCCGAGACCTACCGCGACGACGAACTGGTCGAACGGGTCGACCTCGTGCAACGGCTGATCTCGCTCGCCCGCTCGATCCGGCAGAAGAACCGGATCAAGAACCGGCAGCCGCTCCGCACCCTGAAGATCGCGCTCTCCGACGCCGCCAAGTACGACGCGATCAAGCCGTTTGCCGACGTGATCGCCGAGGAGATGAACGTCAAGGAAGTGCGCTTCATCGAGCGCGTCGACGATATCGCGTCGGTCGGCTACGACCCCAACTTCAACGAGATCCGCGCCCTCTATCCCGACAAACTGCCCGCCGTCATCAAAGCGGTCAAGACCGGAGCGTTCACGCTGCACGGTGAGACCGTGACCGTGAAACTCGACGGCGGCGACGAGGAGCTCGACGCGAAGATCATTCTCGTCAAGTACACCGCGAAGGACGGCGCGTTCATCGCGAGCGAAGCCGGCATGGTCGTCTCGCTCGACCTCACGATCGACGAGGATCTGCGCGACGAAGGACTTGCGCGCGAGATCGTCCGCAACGTGCAGGATGCGCGCAAGAGCGCGGGATGCGCCATCACCGACCGCGTCGTCCTCGCCGTGAGAGACGGCAAACTCCCCGAAAAGTGGGTCGCCTTCATCTTGGGCGAGACCCTCGCCGAGATCGGCGAGGTCACCTCTCCCGTCGCCACCGTCGAGATCGAGGACGAGGGCGTCACGCTCCTGCTCGGGAAGAAGAACTGAACCGACGATCTCAAATAAACTCCCGGCGCTCCGAAATCGGAGCGCCGGGTTTGTTGTTATTTCGTTTTGTTGCGGACGTAGATGATGTTACCCGACGGGTTGGCTTTGTTGTTCGGATCCTGAAACGCCTTGGTCTCAAAGCCCCATTTTTTCAGCAAGTCGACCAGTTTCTTTTCTCCGAAGTTCCGAGGGTCGAAATCCGTAAACGCTTTTTGCAGCATACTTCCCAGCAGACTGACCAGCATCCAGCCGTCGTCCTCCGATTTCTCGTCGATCGCGTTTCGGATATAATCAACGGTCTTTTGCTCTTTCTCATCCAAAACGAGGGCAGTCTTCTGTTCCGGTTTCGCCGCTGACGCGGGTTTGGGAGAGCCGGTTTTCACATTCCCCTGTTTTTTTGTTTTGAGCTGACCGTCGTTTTCGTTGCTGATGACCTCGATGTACTTGAACATACTGCAGGCGGCGACGAACGATTGCGGCGTGTGTTGCAGCCCCATTCCGATCACGACCATCCCCGCCTCACGGAGCCGTACGGCAAGCCGAGTAAAGTCGCTGTCCGAAGACGCGAGACAGAATCCGTCGACCTTCCCTGCATAAAGGATATCCATCGCGTCAATAATCATCGCGGAATCGGTCGCGTTTTTACCCGTGGTGTACGCGTACTGCTGGACAGGAGTAATGGAATGCTCCAAAAGAACCTCTTTCCATTTGGCGAGATCAGGTTTTGTCCAATCCCCGTAGATCCTTTTGTATGTGATAACGCCTTCTTTGGTTAGCTCGTTGATAATATCTTGAATGTATTTGCTCCCGATATTGTCCCCGTCGATCAATAAAGCGAAACGCTTATCCTGCGTATCCATCGCACTCTCCTTCGTGGTCAGAACGCCAGGGTTTCCGGCGGGGCGGTGAAGCTGGCGAGGGTGGCGGTGCCGCGAGTGAAGGCGAGGACGGCGGTGTTGCCGTCGTCGGGGTCGTACATGGCCCTCAGTTCGGGGTAGCGGTCGAGCATCGCGACGCGCGCGGCGCGATCGTCGAGTTCGGTCATTTCGCCCGCGACGCGGAGCCACTCGCCGCCCTTGCAGGCGCAGAGTTCGACCTTCGGATTTGCCTTGATCTGTTTGGCGACGTCCTTTTTCCGCCCGGTCTGGATGCACAGTTTCCCGTCGTAGAGCAGGACGGTGCCGAAGGGACGCACGCGGGCTTGGTCGCCGTCAGATGTGGCGAGGTAATAGGTTCCGGCTTCTCTCAAAAAATCGCAGACTTGTTCAAGTGTCATTTTGAATACTCTCCTTTTTTGTTTTATTCTTTTTGCGTCGTGCTCCGACGCTGTTTTCTTATTCCGTTTTTTCAAGCGCGGCGCGCAGGATCGCTTCGACCTCTTCGCGGGTCTTCGCCTCGCAGATCCTGCGGCGGTACGCCGCGGCGTCGCGGAGCCCGAAGAGGTACTGCGCCGCCTGTTTGCGGCTCTCCATCACGGCGACCCGCTCGCCCTTGTCGGCGATCGCGAAATCGAGCTGCAGCAGCGCCGCCGAGAGCCGCTCGACGTTCGTCACGGGCGGGATCGGGGCGCCTTTCAGCGCGGCGCGCACCTCGCGAAACACGAAGGGGCAGCCGACGGCGGCGCGCCCGATCATCAACCCGTCACAGCCCGTCTCGGCAAGCATCCGCCGGGCGCTCTTTGCGTCCGAGACGTCGCCGTTCCCGACGACGGGGATTCTGACGGCGGCTTTGACCTCGCGGATCACGGACAGGTCGGCGGATCCCGCATAGAACTGACTGCGCGTCCGGGCGTGCAGAAAGATCGCGGAGGCGCCCGCCGCCTCTGCGGCTCTCGCACATTCGGCGGCGTTCTTTTCGGCGGCATCCCACCCGGCGCGGATCTTGACCGTCACGGGGAGACTGACGGCTTTGACCACGGCGGAAACGATCGCAGCGATCTTGTTCGGCTCGCGCATCAGGGCGGAGCCCTCTCCGTTGGAAACGATCTTCCTTACCGGGCAGCCGAAGTTGAGGTCGATCGCGGTGGGCGCGACGCCCCCCGCCGTTCCGCAGGCGACGATCTTCGCCGCTTCGGCTATGATCGCGGGATCCGAACCGAAGAGTTGCACCGCGGCGGGCAATTCGTCGGGGAGCAGGCGCGCGAGCGGCGCGCTCTTGCGATCCTGATAGACGAGGGCGCGGGCGGAGACCATCTCGCTCTCGGTGAAATCGGCGCCGAACCGACGGCAGATCAGGCGCATCGCGCGGTCGGTATAGCCCGCCATCGGCGCCAGAAACAGCGGTAAATCCCGCTTAAAATCCCCGATTTTCACAAACCGCCCCCCTTTCTTTATAAATAGAGCCGCAGGCAGGATCCCTGCGGCTCTTTTCGTTGTCTTTACGGTACGACCGGAACGCTGTTGATCAGGTGGTCGATAAACTGCTGGATCGTCCGATCTCTCCAGTCGGCGTCAATGTAATCAAGTTTCGTTTGCGTGGACGCCGAGAAGTTGATCAACCCCTTGTCGACATAGTCGCCCATCGTCGTACTCTGGAAGATCGAGGACATCGAGTTCGGGCCGGTGCCGCCGAGTTCGTCAAGCCGCGCGTCGCCCGGCAGGAGCGAGAGGAACCCGCTCGCCCGCTCGTCGTCCGAGAACATATCGGCGACTGTCAGATTGCTCATCCGCGTGCCGATCTGGTCGAGTTTGGTGTCCGACACGGTGTTGATGATCGTCGAGGTCTTGGTCGATCCGTCGTACCACCAACTCTCGAGTTCGTTGTAGGTGTAGCCGAGGATCTTACCGACCTTGGTGTCGTTCAGGTCGCTTTCAAGATTGTCGATCGTGCTGTCCGCGACCGCCTGAATGACGCCGGTGGCGCGCACGTTGCCGGGATCGTCGGGACCGACGTAGGTGGAGTACCAGACGCCGCCGACCTTCTCGTAACCCATCATCTCGCCGACCGTCATCGTATGGGTGATGTCGTTGAGTTCCCCGACGCGCTTCGGCGCGAGCGCCTTCATCACGCCCGAGACCGGGGTCGTCAGGGTGCCGTCGGTGTACCAGACGCCGCCGTCGTAGGCGTAGCCCATCGCGTGACCGATCACGACGTTGACCGACTTGGCGGAAACCTGCGTCTCGTCCGAGAGGTCGCGGATCCGGAGGTCGGCGAAAGTGACCATCACGCCGGTCGCCTCGACGGTATACGTGCTGTCCTTATACCACTTGCCGTTCTTGGGGTCGGTGGGATCGAGTTCGTTTTCATACCGGTAGAGCGAAAGCACCTTGCCGAGCTGCATATCCTCGATGTCGTCCGAGAGCGTGTCGACGTAGGAATCGCAGATCGCGGAGATCACGCCCGAGGGGGTGGCGTTTCCGGGATCGGCGGGACCGACGTAGGTCGAATACCAGACGCCGTCGACCTTCGTATATCCGAGCAGTTCGCCGACCGCGACGGTGGACGTGACGGTATCCATTTCGCCGACCGTCTTGGGCGCCAGCGCCTTCATCATTCCGGTCACTTTGACGTTTCCGGGATCGCCCGGCGCGACCCAGGTCGAGTACCACGCGCCGTCGTGGAAGGAATACCCCATCGCGTCGGCGATCAGGATGGTCTTGGTTTTATCCGTGACTTTATCCGGGTCCTTCATATCCTCGACGGTCAGTTCGGCGAACTTCGCCATAATGCCGTCGGCGGGAACGGTGCGCGCCTCGTCCTTATACCACGTGCCGTAGTTGGGGTCGAGCGGATCGTCGGAGTCGTAGCGGTACAGTTCGAGGATCGAGCCGATCCGGATGGTCTTGACGTCGTCGCCCAGCCCGTTGATGTGGAAGTCCGCGATCGACGCCATCATGCCCGACGCCCGGACGTTGCCGGGATCCGCCGCGCCGACGTAGGTCTCGTACCAGACGCCGCCGACCTTTTCGTAGCCGAGCAGTTCGCCGATCGGGGTGTCGTCGCCGATCGTCTCCATATTGCCGACCGTCTTGGGGGCGAGGGCTTTCATCATCCCGGTGACCGGGGTCGCGTGCGTATTGTCGGTGTACCAGACGCCGCCGAAGTAGGAATACCCCATCGCGTCGCCGATCGAAACCGACTTGATCTTGTTCGTGACCAGTTCGTTGTTCGACAGATCGCCGATCGAGAGGTCGGCAAGCGAGGGCAGGACGCCGCTCGCGGGCGAGAGACAGTAGCGGTCGTCGTCGACGCCGAAGCTGCGGAACTCGGCTTTGTACCAGTTCGTTTCAAAGAGGGTCAGTCCGGTCACGCCGCCGACCTTGACGGCGTTGACCTGCGACGAGATGCCGTCGATCGTGCAGTAGGCGAGAGAGGAGATCGTGTCGGACTGCCGCACGTTGTTCTTATCGTACCAGATCTTGACCGTCGCCTGTTCCCCGACGTGTTCGCCCGTCGTGTAGAGCAGCGGGGCTCCGTTGGCGTCATAGAGCGGCGTGTCGACGGCGTGCAGGTTCAGCAGTTCGTGGAGCGGCATCCCCTTCGTCAGTTCGTCGGAGGTGATCTTGCCGTCGATCAGGTCGCCGAGGAAGTAGTTGGCGAGTTTCTGTTCGATGCCGACGGTCGGGTTCGAGAGGTCGCCCGAAACCGCGTCCTTGGTCTTGTACCATTGATAGTGGGTCGGATCCGACGGATCGGCTTTCGGGAGCGGATCGGTCCCGTGATGGTATCCCATCGCCTCGCCGAGATAGACCTCGTCGAAGGCGTCGGAAACCTTGTAGCCGTCGTCGTTGACCAGACGGTAGAGGTCGATGTTCGCCGTCGCGCGGTCGAGACCGCCGACCTCTTTGTTGTCCTTATCGAGCCAGCCCGTGACCTTCTCGGGTTCGAGCGGATCGTCCTTGATCGGGGTGTATTTCAGAAGGTCCCCGACGTAGAGCCCCTCGAGCACGTCGCCGACCTCGAAGTCGCCGCTCGTCAGGTCGGTAATCTGCTTTTTGGCAAGAGACTCCGACACGCGGTCGAGGTCGCTGCCGTCCTCGGCTTTCCAGCCCGTGATCTTCTCGGCGTCGAGCGGATCGTCCTTGACCGGGGTGTATTTCAGAAGGTCGCCGACGTAGAGGCCCTCGAGCGCGTCGTCGATCTCAAAGTCGCCGTCCATCAGTTTTTCGACCGACTGCTTTGCGAGCGCCTCGGTCACGCGATCGAGGTCCTCGCCGCCCTCGGTCTTCCAACCGACGACGTTGCCCTCGCCGTCCTCGACGGGGGTATAGCCCATCAGGTCGCCGACGTAGAGCCCGGAAACCAGGTTGTCGATCGAGAAGCCGTCGTCGAGCATGGTCGTGAGTTTTTTGTTGGCGAGCGTCCGCTCCAGGCGGTCGGGCGGGTTGCCGTCGCCCTTGAGCCAGCCGGTGATATTGCCCTCGGAGTCGAACACGGGATCGAACTCCTGGAAGAAGCCGAGGTAGGAATTGACGAGCAGATCGTTGACGTCGAACTCGCCGCCCAGTCCGCTGACCGTTCCGTCGGCGATGGCGCGCATCGCGCCCTTGACGCGGGCGCCGTCGGCGTCGAGCCAGTCGACGATGATCCCGCGGTCGGCGTCGTCGTCGAGATACACGGGCGTATAGCCGAGCAGATCGCCCGCTTTCTTGCCGTTGACGATCACGCCGAGATCAAGCGAAAGCGCCCCAGTGTCGGGATCTTCGACGATCACGTCGCCGATCGTTTTACCCGCGAGCAGTCGGTTCATGGTCTCGTTGTCGCCGCTCGACACGCTCTTGATGAGCAGGTCGATCAGCACGTCGTTCATTCCGTCGTTGATGACCGCGAGCAGGTCGCCGCCGTTGCCGACGACGTCAAGCGTCTTGCCGAGATCGAGCGACGCCATCAGTTCGAGCAGGGTGGGGTTCGCCGGGTCCTTGTAGACCGGGATATACCGTCCGCTGCCGTCCTTTTCGTATTGAACGCCGGCGAGATACCCGAGTTTCATTCCCGAGAGCAGGTCGGTCATTTTCAGGTCGACGACCTCTTTCAGCGTCTTGCCGGTCAGCGCCTCGCGCGCCGGCTCCGCCAGAACGTCGGCGGGCAGGAACTGGAAGAGATACGAAACGTCGGTATGTTCGAGGATCGCCGAGATCCCGCTCGGCGAAAAGATCTCCTTCACCGCGAGCGAACGGACGCCCGACGGGATCTTCTCCATGATCCCGTCGGGGACCTTCAGCCCCCAACGGTCGACCAGCAGGTCGATCGAGACTGTCTCGTCGAGGTTCTGCAGTTCCTTGATCTCGGAGATAAACGCCTTGATCGTCATGGAAGTCAGGTCGACGTCGGCTTCCTCGTCGACGTACTGCCCCTCGTCCACCGAGACGACGCCCCACTGCTCCAGTTTGTCAAACGACACCTTCGCGTAGGCGTAGTACCCCACCCCGACGATCGCCCCGATACAGGACAGAAAGCCGAGGAAGAAGGAAAGAAGCAGGGAGAGAAAACGTGTGATGGTCATATCGTTCCCCTTTCAGATCGATCCGGGCAAGCCGCCCGCGTTCACGCACGCACCCGTGCGGGTATAGTTCGATAGATACATTATACCACCAACGGAAAAGGATTGCAAGCCCCTTTTTCAAACGCGCCGCAGGCGCGTTCATTAGGCGGCAACGCCGCCGTCTTCATTAGCGAGCATCGCGAGCGTCTTCATTAGGCAACGCAGTTGCCGTCTTCATTAGGGCGTCAGCCCGTCTTCGTTAGCGAGCAACCGCGAGCGTCTTCATTAGCGAAGCGACCGTTGCCCCTTCCACCGCCACGGCGGTCCCCCAACGCGCTCGCCGTCGCATAGTCGTACAGGTCGTGCGCCCAGCCGCCCGCCCT
>CAMJDE010000038.1 GCA_946404295.1 uncultured Clostridia bacterium
AGTCGCTTTCCCGACCGTCGAGGGCGGGAAAGCGACCTACCCGCCGGACGGCGGCAGAGCCGCCTATTCGTTTGCCGACGGTTCCCGGGAGACGGGAACCGTTGGCTGCGAGTTTGCAAGCAAACTCGACCTGCTGCCGCGCAAGCGCGGCGGCAGGTTCGACGGCGGGTAGGGCAAAAACAGCGTCCCCACGCGAGGGGGTGCGCTCCAGTATAGTCGAAGCAGACGACAGGACGCGGGGGCAGAAAAGTTCCGAGGGCGGATTCGACGCGCCGTTGGCGCTACCTGCAAACTCTCGCCGAACAGAGAAGAAAGGACGGACGGATAGGAGGGCGAGAGCAGGAAAGGGTTCCCCCACCTTTCCCTCGGTGAACGGGGAACTTTGGTCAGTCGCTTTCCCGACCGTCGAGGGCGGGAAAGCGACCTACCCGCCGGACGGCGGCGGAGCCGCCTATTCGTTTGCCGACGGTTCCCGGGAGACGGGAACCGTCGGCCGTGAGTTTGCCTATGGCAAACTCAACCTGCTGCCTCACCCTGCGGGGCTCGGCGGCAGGTTCGACGGCGGGTAGGGCAAAAACGGAGCGCGCCCCGCGAGGGGGTGCGCTCCGTTTTTGGCCTACCCGACAGGATTCGAACCTGCGACCTTCAGAGTCGGAGTCTGACGCGCTATCCAGCTGGGCTACGGGTAGATGGCTTTTTTGATGCCTGAATAGTATAGCACATCTTTTTTCAAAAGTAAAGTGCTTTTCACAAAAAAGATCGTCGGGCTTGATGAAGCGAGCCGACGGATCCGGACTGCGGGTTCGGATCGTTCGGCAAGTGGCGGGACGTTTGATAATCAAAGTGCAAATACCGCCTGTATTTATTCAAAAGTGGGGAGAAAACCCACAGGACAACGCGCTTTTGCAGGGAAAGAATACGATTGAACGGGAGCACGTCGAAAACAGGACGGAAACGGTGGAAAACCGTTCCGGCGCGGCAGCCTGCAAGAACTTCGATCAAGCGATCCTGTTTTTACAAAGTGGGGGAAAATATCATAATGAAAACAGATAAAACGACCAAAAAAACGTTGAAAATGTGTCTTGGTGGGGCACACGGCAACAAAGCGAACGAATACAGACGACGGAAAGCACGAAAATGCGGCTCCGGTGGGGAGCGGGTTCGGGCGGAGGGCGTTTTCGGGATGGTGCGCGGGGAAAACAGGCGGTTTTCGGGACGGCGCGCGGGGAAAAACGGGCGGTTTTCGGAAGTGGAAAGCGGGCGGAACGGGGCGGCGACGGGCGAGGGGGCGTTGGCGCAACTTTTTTCTTCTTTTTTTGCGTTTCGCTCTTGCAATCGCTCTTTGAAAATGATATACTAAAAAAGTAGTTTTTTGCGCGCTTATGCGCGGGACGAAAGGAAGCGAAAGAATGAAAACCGGGTTCAACAACGATCTCTACATCCGCCTGCAATCGAAGAGGATCAAGGATCGGATCGAGCAGTTTCACGGCAAACTCTACCTGGAGTTCGGCGGAAAACTGTTCGACGATTTTCACGCTTCGCGCGTCCTGCCCGGTTTCGCGCCCGACGTCAAGGTGCGGATGCTCGCCGAACTGAAGGATGAGGCGGAGATCGTCATCGCCGTCAGCGCGGCGCACATCGAGGCGAACAAGCGGCGCGCCGACCTCGGGATCACCTACGACGCCGACGTGATGCGGCTGATCGACGCGTTCCGCGGGATCGGGCTCTACATCGGGTCGGTCGTCCTGACCCAGTACAGCGGACAGCGGTCGGCGGACGCGTTCGCCCTCCGGCTCGGGGAACTCGGGGTCAAGGTCTACCGCCATTATCCCATCCCGAACTATCCCGCCGACGTCGAACTCGTCGTCTCCGACGAGGGCTACGGCAAGAACGATTACATCGAAACGACCCGCCAGCTCGTCGTCGTGACTGCGCCCGGACCCGGGAGCGGGAAGATGGCGACCTGCCTCTCGCAGCTCTACCACGAGAACAAGCGCGGGATCAGCGCGGGCTACGCGAAATACGAGACCTTCCCGATCTGGAACCTGCCCCTGAAACACCCCGTCAACATCGCCTACGAGGCGGCGACCGCCGACCTCGACGACGTGAATATGATCGACCCCTTTCACCTCGAGACCTACGGCGAGACCGCCGTCAACTACAACCGCGACGTCGAGATCTTCCCGGTTCTGAAAGCGATCCTGACCCGCATCTACGGCACCTGCCCCTACAACTCCCCGACCGATATGGGCGTCAATATGGCGGGTTACGCCATCTTCGACGACGAGGCGGTCTCGGCGGCGGCGAAGGAGGAGATCATCCGCCGCGCCTACAAGGCGAGATGCCAGCGGGCGAACGGGCTGGGCTCGGAGAACGAGGTGCGGAAGATCGACGTCCTGATGAAAACGGTCGGCGTCGAACTCGAGAGCCGCAGATGCGTGGGTCCCGCGCACGCCGTCGCCGAGCGCACCGGAGCCCCCGCCGTCGCGATCGAACTGCCCGACGGGCGGATCGTCACCGGCAAAACTTCGTCGCTGCTCGGCTCGGCGTCCGCCGCCCTGATCAACGCGATGAAGGTGATGGCGAACATCCCCGACGAACATAAGATCATCAACACCGAGATCATCGAGGCGGTGCAGAAACTGAAGATCGGTCACATGGGCGCGCACAACCCGCGGATGCACACCGACGAACTCCTGATCGCGCTCTCGATCTGCTCGGCGTCGGATCCCGTCGTCGCGAAAGCGATGCTGGCGCTCGACGATCTGCGCGGCAGTGAAGTTCACTCGACGGTCATTCTCGCGTCGGTCGACGACGGCGTTTTCCGCAAGCTCGGAATGAACGTCACCTGTGACCCCGTTTACCAGAGCAAAAAACTCTATCACGCCTGATTTTACTGAAAAAACAGCAACCGCCCCGCCATCGGCGCGGCACGTCGTTACGGGTTTGATTTCGTTCAGCCGCGCCGAAATGAAGTCGCCCTTTGCAAGGGCTAATGAAGACGCTTCGCCAGTGAAGTCGCCCTACGGGCTAATGAAACGCCGGGGGGCGATTCTGCCTGATCAGGCAACGGAGTTGCCGTTTACATTTAAAAAGCAGACCAACGGATTCGTCCGTTGGTCTGCTTTCGTTTTATCCGTTTGTCGACGGTCAGCCGAATATTTCTTCGGCGTATCTCACCGACGCCATCGCGTCGGGGCAGTAGCGGTCGGCGCCGATCTCGCGGGCGCAGGTCTCGGTCAGGACCGCGCCGCCGACCATCACCCGACAGCCGGGGGCTTCCCGTCGGAGCAGGGCGATCGTGTCGCGCATCGAGGGGACGGTCGTCGTCATCAGAGCCGAGAGCCCGACCAGCGTGGCGCCCTCGCGCCGGACGGCGGCAAGCACGTCTTCCGCCGGGACGTCGCGCCCGAGATCGATCACGCGGAAACCGTAACTGTCGAGCATCGTGCGGACGATGTTCTTTCCGATGTCGTGGATGTCGCCCTTGACGGTGGCGAGGACGATGGTTCCGCGCGCCTGCCGTTCGCCGCTCTGCTTCGAGAGGGCTTCGCGCACGACGGCGAACGCCGCCTCCGCCGCGTCGGCGGAGAGAAGCAGCTGCGGGAGAAAGACGTTGCCGTTTTCAAACAGCACGCCGACCCGGTCGAGCGCGGGGATCAGAACTTCGCCGATCAGGTCGAGCGGAGCCGTCCCGCCGTCGATCGCTTCCCGCGCGAGCGCGGCGGCGCTCGCCTTCATTCCGTGGAGGATCGCGTCGGTCAGGGTGGTGCCGGACGGGGTAGGCGCTACGGGGGTTTCGTCCTTTTTCGCGCCGAAATGGGCAATGTAGGAGAGGCAATGCGGATCCCCGCCGAAGAGGGCGAGCGAGGAACGGAAGGCGTCGGTCATCGGGGTCGAGTGCGGGTTCAGGATCGCCGCCGAGAGCCCGGCGCAGATCGCCGCCGAGAGGAACGCGACGTTGACGTGTTCTCGTTCGGGCAGCCCGAACGAGATATTCGAGACGCCGAGGACGGTTTTCAGTCCCCGGTCGGAGAGGGTCTTCAGGGCGTCGAGGGTGGCGCGCGGGTCGGCTCCGGCGCTGACCGCCATGGTCAGGGGGTCGAAGAGCAGGTCGCGGGCGGGGATGCCGTAGCGCGCGGCTTCGGCGAGGATTCTTTCGGCGACCCTGACGCGCCCCTCCGCCGTTTCGGGGATCCCGTCGTCGTCGAGGGTCAGCGCGACGAGCGCCGCGCCGTATTTTTTCGCGATCGGAAAGACCGCGTTCATCACTTCGCGCTTGCCCGACACCGAGTTCAGAAGCGGACGTCCGTTGACGATCCGCAGCGCCGCTTCGAGCGCAGCCGGGTCGGCGGAGTCGATCTGCAGGGGCAGGGTGACCGAACGCTGGAGTTCCCGGACGGCGTTCACCATGGTTTGCGGCTCGTCGATCCCGGGCAGACCGACGTTGACGTCGAGCAGGTCGGCGCCCTCGTCCTCCTGGCGGACGCCCTCGGAGACGAGGTATTCGAGGTTTTGCTGACGGAGCGCCTCTTTCAGTTTCGGTTTTCCGGTCGGGTTGATCCGTTCGCCGATGATCACGGGTCGCAGGGAGAGATCGACCGCGCGGCTCCCCGAGGAGAGCAGACAACTGTTCGGAGTCCGCCGATCGGGCAGGGGCAGATCCCTGCAGCGCGCCGCCAGCGCCGCGAGGTGGTCGGGGGTGGTTCCGCAGCAGCCGCCGAGGATCGACGCGAAAACAGACAGTTCGCCCGCCTCTTCGGCGTAGCAGTCGGGCAGAAGATCGTAGGAAGCCGAACCGCCCTCGTCCATCTTCGGAAGCCCTGCGTTCGGGTTGAAGAAGAGCGGGAGCGCCGTCGCCCGGGCGATCCTCTCCGCCGCCGCGACCATATCGCGGGGTCCGACCGAGCAGTTCAGCCCGAAGGCGTCGACGCCCATCGCCTCGGCGAGCGCGCCCATCGCCTCGACGGGAAGACCCGTCAGCATCCGTCCCTTTTCGTCGCTCGTGACCGAGAGAAAGAGCGGCAGATCGCTGTTTTCCTTCGCCGCGAGGATCAGGGCTTTGGCTTCGTAGGGGAGCGAAAAGGTCTCGGCAAGGATCAGGTCGGCGCCGGCTTCGACCCCCGCGCGGATCTGCTCGGCAAAGAGGTCGTAGGCGTCGGCAAAGGAGAGGTCGCCGAGCGGTTCGAGCAGTTTTCCGGTCGGTCCGATATCGAGCGCGACGAAAAAGTCGCCCTTGCCCGCGCTCCGGGCGCACGCGACCGCCGCCGCGACGGTCTCTTTGACCGAAAGCCCGACGGGCGCGAGTTTCAGACGGTTCGCGCCGAACGTATTGGTTTTCAGAATGGTGCATCCCGCCGCGAGGTACGCCGCGTGGATCGACCGCACGACGTCGGGACGGTCAAAGCCGAACTTCTCCGGTACGACCCCCTCGGGCATTCCGGCGGCTTGCAGCATGGTTCCCATCGCGCCGTCAAAGAACAGGCGGCGGGTACCGATCAGTTCACGAAACTGCATGGGGTTTTCTCCTTTTCGGGCGTTCGATCCGTCGGGTCGGTCGGTTCAGACCCCCGCGATCAGGTGCGACAGGTTCTCCGAAATCGCCCTTGCGACGTCGGGTTTGTTCATCGTGTAGACGTGGATGCCGCGCACGCCGTTGGCGAGCAGGTCGACGATCTGCTCGGTGGCGTAGGCGATCCCCGCCTGCTTCATCGCGTCGGGATCGTCGCCGTAGCGGTCGACGATGCGGCGGAAACGGTTGGGGAGCGTCGCCCCCGAGAGGGCGCAGGCGCGGGCGATCATCTTGCCGTTGGTGACCGGCATGATCCCCGCGATCACCGGCACCTCGATCCCGCGCGCCATCGCTCTGTAAAGAAAACTGTACAGAACCGAGTTGTCGAAAAACATCTGGGTCGTCAAGAAATCGACGCCGCGGTCGACCTTTTCTTTCAGGTGGGCGATGTCGTCCTCGCGGTGCGGGCACTCGATATGACCCTCGGGATAGCAGGCGGCACCGATGCAGAAGCCGCCCTTTGCCCCGATCTCGGATACGAGGTCGGCGGCGTACTTGAAGTCGCCCGTCCGTGTTTCGCCCGCCGGCAGATCGCCGCGCAGGGCGAGCACGTTTTCGATCCCGTTCGCCGTCAGTTCGTCGAGCCGCGCCGCGACGTCCGCTTTGGTCGAGCCGACGCAGGTCAGGTGGGCGAGCGCCGTGACGCGGGCGCCGTTCTGCACCTCGCTTGCCAGCGCCACCGTCCCCTTCGCGCCGTTGCCGCCCGCGCCGTAGGTCACGCTGATAAAGTCGGGGCGGAGCGCCGCTACCTGCCGCACGGCGTCGAGGGTCGGTTCGAGCGGGAGTCCCGGCTTCGGCGGGAAGACCTCGAAGGAGAGGGTCGGGGTACCGCGTTTCAGTTTTTCGGAAATCTTCATCGGGTGTCCTTTCTCCGCCGTCCTTCGGCGGGGGACGCGAGTTTATAATTAAAGCAAGTATATCACATCTTCCCCGGAAGGTCAACCTTTTTTCGCTTTTTTCGGTCGGTTTTCGCCCCCGGCGCCCGCCCGGCGGAGAAAGGCACTTGACAAAAACGGTAGAATAAACTATAATGATACCATTCCATACGGCGCGAGTGCGCGCCGTGTGATCCACAGGAGACAGTATGATGAATACAAACGCGCGTGTGCCCGAGATCTACGGGTGCAGGGTGTTCAGCGACGAGGTGATGCGGGAGCGTCTTCCGAAGGACGTTTACCGCAGTCTGACGCGCACGATCGCCACCGGCGGCGAGATCGACGCCTCGATCGCGGGCGCCGTCGCCAACGCCATGAAGGATTGGGCGATCGAGAACGGGGCGACCCATTTCACGCATTGGTTCCAACCGCTGACCGGCGTGACCGCCGAAAAACACGAAAGTTTCCTCTCGCCCGTCGGCGGGGGGAAGGTCATTATGGAGTTTTCGGGCAAGGAACTGATCAAGGGCGAGTCCGACGCGTCGAGTTTCCCCTCGGGCGGACTGCGCGCGACCTTCGAGGCGCGCGGCTATACCGCTTGGGATCCGGCGTCCTACGCCTTCGTCAAGGACGGTTCGCTCTACATTCCGACGGCGTTCTGCTCGTACAGCGGCGAGGCGCTCGACGCGAAGACCCCGCTGCTCCGTTCGCTCGACGCTCTCTCGGCGCAAGCCGTGCGGATCCTGCGTCTCTTCGGCGACAACGAGACCGAGCGCGTTTCGGTCACGGTCGGCGCAGAGCAGGAGTATTTCCTCGTGGATCGCGCCGACTATCTGCGCCGCCCCGACCTGCGCTACACCGGGCGCACGCTCTTCGGCGCGCCCGCTCCGAAGGGGCAGGAACTTGAGGACCACTATTTCGGCGCGCTGAAACCGCGGGTCTCGGCGTTTATGGCGGATCTCGACCGCGAACTCTGGAGTCTCGGGGTCGACGCCAAGACCAAGCACAACGAGGCGGCTCCCGCCCAACACGAACTCGCGCCGATCTACGGTACCGCCAATATGGCGATCGATCAGAACCTTCTGATCATGGAGTATATGAGACGGACGGCGGAGAAGCACGGTATGGCGTGCCTGCTCCACGAAAAGCCCTTCGCCCGCGTCAACGGAAGCGGCAAACACGACAACTGGGCGCTCGCGACCGACGGCGGCAAGAACCTCTTGAAAGCCGGGCGAACCCCCGCCGAAAACCGTCAGTTTCTTCTGTTCCTTGCCGCCGTCGTCAAGGCGGTCGACGAGTATCAGGACCTGCTTCGTCTCTCGGTCGCTTCTGCGGGGAACGATCACCGTCTCGGCGGCAACGAGGCGCCGCCCGCCATCGTGTCGATGTTCATCGGCGACGAACTCGAAGCCGTCGTTGAGTCGATCGTGTCGGGGCACGCCTACAACGGCGCCGGGCGCGAGACCATGAACCTCGGGATCCCGTCGGTCCCGACCTTCACCCGCGACGCCACCGACCGCAACCGCACCTCGCCCTTCGCCTTCACCGGCAACAAGTTCGAGTTCCGGATGCCCGGCGCGTCGCAGAACGTCGCGATGCCGAACATCGTTCTGAACACCGCCGTCGCCGAGGAACTGCGGCTCTTTGCCGACGAACTCGAAAAAGCGGACGACTTCGACGCCGCGCTCCGCGAACTGATCCGGCGGGAACTCACCGCGCATCGGCGCATCATCTTCAACGGCAACGGCTACTCCGAGGAGTGGCGCGAAGAGGCGAAGAGACGCGGGCTGCTCGAACTGAAGCGCGCCGTCGACGCCTTCCCGTACCTGACCGCCGACAAGAATATCGAACTCTTCACCCGCCACGGCGTGATGAACCGGAACGAACTCTTCTCGCGCAAGGAGATCCTGCTCGAGAACTACGCGAAGGTCGTCAACATCGAGGCGCTGACCATGATCAATATGGTGCGCCGCGACTATCTGCCCGCCGTCGAGAAGTATATGCGCGACCTCTCGGCGACCGCGATCAAAAAACGCGAACTGCTCCCGAACGCCGGCGTGCGCGTCGAGACCGATCTGGTCCGCCGCCTGACCGCGCTCGCCGAGGAGACCTACCGCCTCGTCGCCAAACTCGAGGACGAGGAAGAGGTCGCCGCCTCTATCACGGACGGATACGAGAAGGCAAGGGAATACGCCGACAAGATCCTGCCGCTGATGGACGAACTCCGCGCGGCGGTGGACGGGATGGAGCCCTTGACTTCTTCGGAATATTGGCCCGTAGCGACTTACGGAGACCTGATGTTCGGCGTTTGAGGGCGGGCGGATGCGGCACAGACCGGAAAACGAATGATTATTTGTGTTCTGTAAGTGCCTGTCGCTCCGTTATAATCCCTTGCACCATCGAACGCAATATAAGGTTGAAAACCGCCCCTCGGGGCGGTTTTCAACCTTATAAACTATTTACTTGTAATATCTATCATCTTTAAGAAAACTATGAAAGGTTCTTTCCAATCATCATAAAAGCGCAAAATCGTTGCAGATGATGGTAGATTTAGCGATGATAACTGTTTTGCCGATAACGGGATAGGGTTACCATCTTTTAAGTAGGTTAGAATACATTCATCTACTTCTTTTTTTGTATACTTGGCTTTTTTGTTTTTCACAAATGTGATATCTGCGTCTTTTACAAAGGCATCAAAAGAACCGAACCGGCGAATAATTACCGATTGACTGTAAGGAAACACCTCCAAAAACGCGGTTCTATCTAAAAAAGATGAACCATATTGTTTGGTTACTAATGCTGCTGTTTTCAGCAGTTCTTCTTTAGAAACAAATTGCAATGTTTTAGATACTTCTGATCCTATTTCTTCTTGAAAGACCTGCATATTTCCAAAAAAATTATATATTACTTTGGAGGTGGGCAATCCGTTTTCTTTTCGCAAATCTTTTAATGTAATTTTGCTATGCGTTTGTAAATACTTGCGGCAAGCGTTTATAACTTTTTCCCTCGACCATAATTCATAATTCAATTCTAACCCAAGCGCATTTCTTATGTCACTAAAGTTTTTAAACTCGGGATAGTTTGACAAAATGCAAGGAAGCGAAGGAAGTTCATTTGCCTTTGTTAAATCGGCTTGTTTAAAAGAAGGGTTGATTTTAGAGTATTCTATTAGTGCGTTCCAAATGCGTTCTCTATTCCAAATAATATCGTTTTTGAGTCCAAACGCCGCTCTTAAATCAGTTAATGATCCATAATATTTTGAAACATATGCTATGGATGGCAAGCCGTTTTTCTCTCTTGTAAAATCTAATTTTTTAATATCTCCTTTTTTCTTTATAAAACCCCCAACGACTTCGTCAAATACCTCCTTGGTCATTTTAGTCTTGTTAGTCGCTACTTGTTCTGCTTTTATAACATAATTCTGATCAGTGTTGACAGCAAAGCCTGCCATAAACTGTTTTGCTTTTTCTTCCATCATAAAGTCGTGCAATTCTTTGTCACTCTTTGACAGATTGCAATCAGTACACAAAATCTGGCAATTATCGAATGTGGACTTTCCGCCTTTTGCATATGCAACGATATGATCAAAATGACATTCTGATTTTGAAACAATGCTTCTTCCGCAGATTGCGCATTTGATTTGCCCATTGTTTTTTTCGAGATTTGCTAAGACAGCTTGATACTGAATGCTGTCAGAGAAAACTCTATCACTCATAACCAATCCTCACAAGTAGTGCAAAAATACAAAACGCTGTAGTTTCTACAATACATTATATACCGGGTCAAATGAATTGTCAACGGAATTTCAAACAGACTTCTCTAAACTGAAGACGTTTTTTTGACGTTGCGCAAATCCTTGGTTCTTAATTAAACTTAACGCTAGCGTCCGCGCGAATAGTCTATGGTGCGGGAGAATAGTTATGTGTTCGCTACGGCGAACGTTTAGAGTTATGATTTTGCCGCCCGAAACGGGCGGCAAAAGTGATGAGTTGACCGCGCCGATTTCGGCGCGGTCAGCGTTTGATTATTTCAAAGGCAAAGAGAACCGATGCTGTATCGTTTTTGAAACCGCGGCGCGAGGAACGAGTGCCGCAAACTTCATTCCTTGAGGAAGTTCTTTGCCGCGCTTTCTCCGAAAGAAAGCGCGAAATCGTCTCCCCCGTGTCCTCCGTCACTCCTCCCGTCCTTCGAGCAGCGCGAGGTTGCGGAGCAGGGTCTTTTTGCCGCGCCAGGCGTAGGCGCGGGTTTGAAAATCGTCGTCGGGCATAGTTGCGATTTGGTCGTAGGTGAGGCGCGGGGTGCGGTCGGTTTGGAAAAAGTCGATCGGGGTCAGGGCGGCGCCGGACCCGATCGCGCGTCTGACGTGCGGGCAGGCGAGTTGGCAGAGGTCGCAGCCCCACGCCGAGCCGCTAGAGAGGATCAGGTCGGTTTCCTCCGGGGTCAGTTCGCCCTTCTTCTGGGTGACGGCGGAGAGGCAGAGCGCGCCCTTGCCCGAAAGGATCCCGGTCGGACAGGCGGCGGCGCACGCGCCGCAGTTCTCGCAGTAGGAGACGGCTTGCGGCGGTCGGCAGGCGGGGAAATCCTCGGGCGGGACGTCGGTCACAAGATCCCCGATAAAGACGAGCGAGGCGTAGACGGAATTGATCAGAAGCCCGTTCCGCCCGATCACCCCCAGCCCCGCCTTCGCCGCCGCGTCGCACTCGCTGATCGGGGAATGATCCCCGTAACTGCGAAAACCCCCGTCCGGGAAGACGCGTTTCAGGTAC